>CAYMRW010000016.1:0-17605 GCA_964392825.1 uncultured Rhodobacterales bacterium | reverse complement strand
CATCATGTAACTCGGCAGGATCTCGGTATCGAAGTTGCCGCCTGTCATCGTGTAGACGATGTCGAAGACCTTGAGCACGAGAATGGTGACCGTGGTCCAGACCACGACGATCGTGCCCATGATCTGCGGCACCTTGATCTTGAAGAAGATCTGGAACGGGTTCGCCCCGTCCACGATCGCGGCCTCCACCGTCTCCTCGGGGATGCCGCGCAGCGCCGCCGACAGGATCACCATGGCGAACCCGGTCTGGATCCAGATCAGGATCACCATGAGGAAGAAGTTGTTCCAGAACGGCACCTGCATCGGGTCGAGCGTCGACAGGCCGAAGGCGTCGCGGATGGCATTGATCATGCCGATGTCGGGATCGTTGGCGTACACGAACTTCCAGATCAGCGAGGCGCCGACGAAGCTGATCGCCATCGGCATGAAGATCATCGACTTGGCGAGGTTGCCCCACGACAGCCGGTCGGTGAGCTGCGCGATGACGAGGCCGAGGAACGTGCAGGCCGCAGGCACCACGAGGACCCAGAGCAGGTTGTTGAACAGCGCCGTCTGGAAGCCCTCGCTGCCGAACAGTGTCGCGTAGTTGCCGAAACCGATGAACTCGTCGCCCGAGCGGTTGAACAGCGACCGCCAGAACGAGCCGACTACCGGATAGACGAGGTAGAGGCCGAGGGCGATCAACGCCGGCAGCAGAAACAGCCAGGGGCGGATCTGGGTCGCGCGATTGATGTTCTGCGACGCGTTCGGACCGCGCCCGGGAAAGACGACGCGGTCGAGCAGGAAATTCGCGAAGTAGAAGTAGCCGATACAGCCGCCGACGCCGATGAAAATCGTGACGATGCCCTGCACGATCGGGTTCATCCCGCTCCCCCCTTCATGGCCAATCCTCCGGTGCGACAGGGCGGCCTTGCCGCCGCCCCGTGCAGAAACGAGACGGGGGCCGGATCGTCCGGCCCCCGTGCACGATCACTGGATGCTGTCCCAGCGGCTCTGGATGCTGCTGGCGACGTCCTCCGCCGAGGCCCCGGTCGTGTAGTCGACCATGCCCGACCAGAACGCGTTGGCGCCGATCTCGCCCGGCATCAGGTCGGAGGCGTCGAAGCGGAAGGTCGTCGCCTCGAGCAGGATCTCGTTCAGGTTCCGCTGCACGTCGGAGGGGAAGACCTCCGGGTTGACCTCGCCATACGGGGTCAGAAAGCCCGACTGGGCCATCCAGACCTCGTGTGCGATCGGGGTCTTCAGGAACTCGATGAATACCCGCGCCGCGTCGCTGTCGTCGGTGATCCCGAACATGGTACCGGCACCCAGAACGGGGCGGCCGAGGTCCTCTTCCTCGTAGGCCGGCAGGTAGAAGAAGTCGACGTCGGTGCCGACCTCGGTTCCCTCGGGGAAGAAGGTCGGGATGAACGTCGCCTGCTTGAGCATGTAGCACTCGGGCGGGAACTCGAAGAGCCCGCCGGGGCTGTCGCGGAAGTCGGTCGTTGCCGCCGCCTGCCGGCCGCCGGCGACGCGCCCGTCCTCGAGGAAGTAGCCGTATTCCTCGATCGCGTTGACCACGGCCGGGTCGTCGAACGGGATCTCGTTCGTCACCCACTGGTCATAGGTCTCGGGGCTCGCCGTGCGCAGCATCATGTCCTCGACCCAGTCGGTCGCGGGCCAGCCGGTGGCGGCGCCCGAGCCCAGCCCGATGCACCAGGGCGTCTCGCCCTCCTCGGCGATCTGCTCGGTCAGCGCCTTCAGGTCCTCGAACGTCTCGGGCACCTCGTAGCCCGCCTCGTCGAAGGCGTCGGGCACGTACCAGACGATCGACTTCACGTCGATCTTGTAGGGGAAGGTGTAGAGCGCCGTCTCGCCCTCCGGCCCCTGGTAGGTGGCGAGATCGACCCAGCTCTCGCCGGCTGCGTAGTTCTCGGCGATCCAGGTCGCGGTCTCGTCGCCGATCTCGGCAAGGGCCCCGCGGCGGGCCATGTCGGACGCAAGGCCCGGTTGCGGGAACGCGGCGAGGTTCGGGGCCGAGCCCGCCTCGACCGCGATGACGATGTCCTGCTCGAAGCTGTCGGAGCCCGAATAGTTCACCGACGCGCCCGTGGCCTCCTCGAAGTAGGCGAGAACGCTCGTGAAGAGGTCGTTGTCCTCGCCGGTCCAGGGACCGGAGATCGACAGCGTCTGGCCGCTCAGATCGTTGTTCGCCGCGAACTCCTCGTAGCTCGCCCAGTTAAAGGCGTCGTCCTCGCCGACCGGGAACATCAGGTCCTGGGCATGGACGGCGGTTGCCGTCGCGATGATGGCTGCGCTGGCGTACAGCACACGTCTCATAAGTATCCTCCCGTTGTCGCACGCCGTACGCGTGCACCACGTAACCGCCGGCCTTCGATGCGGACCGGACAATTCAGCCACATAGAAGCCTCGTGGAAGGAATCACGAGTGTCAACGTGCCGTCGAATGGGCTGCCGTCCCGGACGACGGCTTTGACCCCCGCCACGCCTTTGTCTACCTCTGGCCAGGTCGAACTTGCCGCTTCTGGGAGGGCACATGAGGGTCAAGCGCCGGGACTTTCCGGAGGGGTTCGTCTTCGGCGCCGCCACGTCGGCGTACCAGATCGAGGGCCATGCCGCGGGCGGCGCCGGCTCGACCCACTGGGACACATTTGCCGCGACGCCCGGCAATGTCGTGGGTGCCGAGAACGGCGCCGTCGCCTGTGACCACTATCACCGGTGGGCCGAGGATCTGGACCTCCTCGCAGGCGCCCACTTCGACGTCTATCGCTTCTCGACAAGCTGGGCGCGGGTCCTGCCCGAAGGGCGCGGCGCACCCAGCGCCGAGGGCCTCGACTTCTACGACCGCCTGGTGGACGGCATGGTTGAACGCGGCTTGAAGCCCGCCGCCACGCTCTACCACTGGGAATTGCCATCGCCCATCGCCGACGCCGGCGGCTGGGCCAACCGCGACACGACGGGCTGGTTCGCGGACTTCGCCGAGATCGTCATGGGGCGGATCGGCGACCGCGTCTGGTCGGCCGCCCCGATCAACGAGCCTTGGTGCGTGGCGTGGCTCTCGCACTTCCACGGCGATCACGCGCCGGGCCTGCGCGACATCCGCGCGGCATCGCGCGCGATGCATCACGTGCTTCTGGGCCACGGCCGCGCCATCGGTGCGATGCGGGCGCTCGGCATGCGCAACCTCGGCGCCGTCTGCAATTTCGAATGGGCGGTGCCGGCGAGCGACGGCGAGGACGATCGCGCCGCGGCGCGGATCTACGACGGCATCTACAACCGCTTCTTCCTGTCCGGGCTGTTCCGCGGCAGCTATCCCGACGACGTTCTCGACGGTATCGGGGCGCATCTGCCGCCCGGCTGGCAGGACGACATGGACGAGATCGGGCGCCCCGTCGACTGGCTCGGCGCCAACTACTACACCCGCAAGCTCCTCCGGCATGCCGATGGTCCGTGGCCAGCCTACGAGGAGGTCGAGGGGCCGCTGGAGAAGACGGCGATGAACTGGGAGATTTATCCCGAAGGGCTGCTCGCGGTGCTCCGGCACTGCCACGCATATGCGGGCGGGCTGCCCATCTACGTCACCGAGAACGGCATGGCCTCCGACGACAGGCTTGAGGACGGCGCGGTGCAGGACGCGGCCCGCATCGACTACCTGGAGCGCCACCTCGATCACGTGCGCACCGCGATCGCCGAGGGCGTCCCCGTCGCCGGCTACGTCGTATGGTCGCTCCTCGACAACTACGAATGGGCGTTGGGCTACGGCAAGCGCTTCGGCCTCGTCCATGTCGACTTCGAGACGCAGAGGCGAACGCCCAAGGCCTCTTATCGCGCGCTGGCCGAGGCGCTGTCGCGATGAGCGGGGGGCTGAACCTCGTCGCCGATCTCGGCGGAACGAACACCCGCGTGGCCCTCGCCCGGGGCCATCAGGTCGACGCGGCGACGATCCGGCGCTACCGGAATGCCGGCTATTCGGGGATCGGCGCGGTGCTCGAGGCCTACCTGACCGAGACCGGACAGACCGAACCGCTTGCCGGGTCCTGCGTCGCCATCGCCGGCCCGGTCCGCGAGTCGGCGGGCCATCTGACCAATCTCGACTGGTCGATCGACCGCGACACGGTGCGCGGGGCGACGGGTGCCTCGACCATCGCCGTACTGAACGATCTGCAGGCGCAGGGGCACGCGCTCGGCCATCTCGGGCCCGCCTCGGAGATCGAGGTGCGGCGCGGTACACCTCCCGCGGGCGAGGCCACGCGCCTCGTCATCGGGGTCGGCACCGGGTTCAACGCGGCGCCCGTCTATCCCACCCCGTCCGGGCGCCTCGTGCCGCCAGCCGAAGCCGGGCATTCGGCGCTGCCGGTCGGCACCGAGGAGGAGTTCCGCCTCGCCGGCGCCGTCGCGCGCACGCACGGCTTCCCGTCGATCGAGGAGGTGCTGTCCGGACGCGGGATCGAGCGGGTCTATGCCTGGCTCGGCGACGGCGAGGGTGACGGCGAGCCGGCGGCCGCGAGCGCCGCCGAGATCCTCGCGGCCGCCTCCGACGGCCGGGATCCGCGCGCCGCCGCGGCGCTGCGCCTCTTCGTGCGCACGCTCGGCGCGGTGGCGGGGGATCTGGCGCTCATCTACCTGCCGTTCGGCGGGATCTACCTCGCCGGCGGCGTGGCGCGGCGGTTCGCGCCATGGCTCGCGCAAATGGGGTTCGAGGGGACGTTCTGCGCTAAGGGCCGGTTCTCGGACTTCATGCGGCAGTTCCCGGTCTCGGTCATCGACGACGACTATTCCGCTCTGACCGGATGCGCGGCGCACCTCGTCGAACTCGGCGCCTCCCCTTCGGGGTAACGCGGCCTTAAGCCTGCGGGCGGTATCTCCCCGCGTGCAGAGCGGCGCGCAGAGGGCCTTGGCATGGCGAATTCGCAGACCGGGGCGGGGGTCGCGACGCTGAACCTCCCCCGAAAGCTCGACCGGACGGCCGCCTTCGCGCTCGCCCGCGACCTGTCCGCGCGGACGGGCGTCGACCTCGACCTCGATGCGCGGCAGACCTTGGTGTTGGGGACGCTCGCCGTGCAGGTGATATTGTCCGCGGCGCAGACCTGGCGCCGGACCGGACACGCATTTCGCTTGACCGGGCTCGGCCCCGAAGGACGCGCGCAGATCGAGCTCCTCGGCCTTGGCCCCGCGGCGCTGGGTGAGGAGACGGCACCTTGAGGCGCATCGTCCTGGCCGTGGACGACAGCCGCACCGTCCGAGACATGCTGCGCCATGTTCTGTCGGAGGCCGGGGCCGAGACGTACCTCGCCGAGGACGGGCAGGTCGGGCTCGAAACCCTCGGGCGCATCGCCCCCGACCTGATCATCACGGACATCAACATGCCGCGTATGGACGGCCTCCGGTTCATCGCCGCGGTGCGCGCCGACGAAGCTTTTCTGGGCGTCCCGATCCTCGTCCTGTCGACGGAGGCCGGCGAGGACGCCATCCGCCGCGCACGCGAGGCGGGGGCGACCGGCTGGCTTCTGAAGCCGCTCGACGCCGCGCGCCTGCATCGCGCCCTTGACCTGCTCGTGGCCTGACGCCGGTGGGGATCGACGTCCAGGACGAACTTCAGGCGACCTTCTTCGCCGAGTGCGACGACCTGATCGGCGCCACGACGGAGGTGCTGGGGCGCCTCTGGCCGGGGGGAGGCGAGGATGACGACCTGAACGCCCTCTTCCGCGCCGTGCACTCGATCAAGGGCGGCGCGGCCGCGTTTCGCCTCGAGGCGCTCGCCGGCTATGCCCACGACCTCGAAACCGTGCTCGACGCGATGCGCACGGGCGCCTTCGGGCTCGACGCGACCGTGCACGGCGATCTCGTCGCCGCGGCGGACGGCCTCTCGGTCCTCGTCGACGCCGCCCGCGACGGAGGCGTTGCGGAGGGCAAGCGCGGCCGCTCGGCGCTCCTCGCCCTCGGTGCGCGCTGTCCGCGTGCGGCGGAGGTCGATCCGGGCGGCTTCGCGCCCGTGCCTCTGGACCTCGATCTTTCGGCAGACGACGAGGCCGCGACCAGCGAGGCGATCTGGGAGATTCGGCTGGCGCCCACGCGGCGCTTCTACGAGGTCGGGAATGAGCCGCTCTGGATCCTTCGCGCCCTCGGGCGGCTCGGCCGTCTCGACGTATGGCCCGACGTATCCGGTCTTCCCGACCTTGCCGCCATCGATCCGGGCCAGCCGTATCTGACCTGGACGGCACGGCTCGCGACCGACGCGCCGGAATGGCGCATCCGTTCGGTCTTCGAGTTCGCCGAGGGCCATGCCGACGTGTGGATCGCGCTCGCCCCCGACACGCTCCCGCCGGGCGGGGACCGCTCCGCGCCGCTGCCCGAACCTCCCGCACGGCGTCGGGCGCCGTTGCGGTCGAAGGCGTCCGTTCGCGTGGATGCCGAGCGGGTCGACCATCTCATCGCGCTCGCGGACGAGCTCGTCGCGTGCCACGGGGCGCTCGCCCGGGCGGTCGCCGACGCGGGTCTTTCGGAGACCTCCCCGGTCGCGGCGCGGGTCGCCGACCTGCTCCGCCTCTCCCGCGAGGTGCAGGAGACGGCCATGACGACCCGCGCCCAGCCGATCAAGGCGCTGTTCCAACGCATGGGCCGCGTCGCACGCGAGGCGGCGGCCACGGCCGACCGCAGGGTGCGGCTGAAGGTCGAGGGGGAGGGGACGGAGGTCGACAAGACGCTCCTCGACGCCCTCGTCGAGCCTCTCACGCAGATCGTGCGGAACGCCGTCGATCACGGCATCGAACCGGCGGGGCAGAGGGCCGAGGCCGGCAAGGCCCCCGACGGCGAGATCACCCTGCGGGCCGGCCACCGCGCCAGCCGGCTGGTGGTCGAGATCGGTGACGACGGCGCCGGGATCGACCGCACCCGCGTCCGTCAGGCGGCGCTGGCGCAGGGTCTACTCGCGCCCGGCGACGACCCGGGAGACGATGCGACCGAGTCGGCGATCTTCGCGCCCGGCTTCTCGACCGCGGCGGACACGTCGCGGCTGTCGGGTCGCGGCGTCGGACTCGACGTCGTCCGGGCGACGATCGCCTCCCTCGGGGGCCAGGTCGGCGTTCGCTCGACGCCGGGCGAGGGCACGACGTTCACGCTGTCGCTGCCGATGACGCTGACCCCGGTAAGCGGCACGCTCGTCGTCGCAGGGGCGCGCCAGCTCGTCGTGCCGACGACCGCGCTGGTGCGCATAGACACGCTTTCGGACGGGACGTCCCCGGCCTCCCCGCACCCCGACGGCACCCCGCTGGTCGATCTGTGCCAGGGCGGCCATGCGCGGGGAGGACAGGCGGTGATCGTGGCACGGCGCGACGGCACGCGTCTGGGCCTTGTCGTCGACGCCGTGGGGGATCACGTCCAGGCGGTGATCACCGGCGTCGATCGCGACTGCCCCGGCCTGCCCTTCGCCCGGCTGACGGGCGGCGGCGAGGTGGTGCGCATCGTCGATCCGGAGGACCTGCGCGGCCTCGTCCCCGCGACGACAACGGACAACGTGCCCCCCGGCCGGGAACAGGGGTCCGATGGGGCGATGGGCCCGGGAGGGGAGAGCGATGGCGCTTAGGGACATGCTGCGCGTCCTCGTCGTCGACGACATGTCGACCAGCCGGGGCCTGATCACGCAGGCGCTCGACACCATCGGCATCCGCAACGTGATGACCGCCGCCTGCGGCGCCACGGCCGTCGAGATCGCGTCCCGTTCGCAGGTGCATCTCGTGATCTCGGACCTGAACATGCCCGGAATGGACGGTCTGGCGCTGCTGCATGCGCTCAGGTCGGAAGAGAAGACGGCCCGCGTCGGCTTCATCCTGATCACGGGCCGCCTCGATCCGGCCACGGTCGACAAGGGCCGCCGGCTCGGGATGAACAACGTCGTGGCCAAGCCCTTCGACAGCACCTCGCTGCAGCGGGCCATCGAGGCCGTCGTCGGACGCCTCTGACGGCAGCATCGCTTGCCGCTGACATCAATCGTGATTGGCCAGAGGCGCCGCGATCCGGCCTGATCGTCGGGCGTCAACCCCCTGTTTGGGTTTGCACGGGAACGATGACCCTCGTGGATGCTTGGTTCGGTACGTAGTGAGTAAGGGGTGGAACGATGGAAGAGGCGAGAAACGAGGAGCGCTCGGCGCCGGGCGAGAAGCGCAAGGACGGTGAGAAGGACGCGGCGGCGCGACTGCCGGAGGGCCAGCGCCGCTTCCGCTTCGACGACTGGGCCAGCATCTGAGGCGACGCCCGCGCACCTTTCCGGATCGGGGCGGTGTAGCGGTTGAGCGGGCCCGGATCGCTTTCGGCCAGAACGGCCACGTCTCGGTGTTTGGCGCTGAACCGAGGATGAAGGGTCGTGGTCGCCTGTGGGTCATGCTACGCCATGCGCAAACGGGCAGTTGGGCGGCGGCATGAACCTCAGCAGACGTTCGTTCGGTGCAGGTTGCGCCGGCTTTGCGCTCGCCGCCTGCGGCGGGCCCGGCCCCGCCGACGTGACGGGGCGCGGGTTGTCGCCCGATCTTCGCCCGGTTCCCAACCCCGGATACGCGGCATGGGTCGCGGCGTTCCGCGACCGTGCGGCGGCAAGCGGGATCGGGGCCGTCACGCTCGACGCCGGCTTCCGCGGCGCCGGATACCTCCCCGGTGTCGTGCGCCGCGACCGGAACCAGACCGAGTTCGCGCGAAGCCTTGAGGATTATCTCTCCATCGCCGTCTCGGACGAGCGGGTGCGGAAAGGCCGGGCGGCCTACGTGCGGCGGGCGCCGGTGCTCGCGGCATTGGAGGCGCGATATGGCGTCGAGGCCGAGATCATCACAGCGATCTGGGGCCTCGAGAGCTTCTACGGAGAGCGGCGGGGCGACGTGCCGGTCGTCTCCGCGACCTCGACGCTCGCCTACGACGGGCGTCGCGGCGCCTTCTTCGAGGACCAGCTTCTCGCCGCCCTGCGGATCCTGCAGGCCGGCGACGTCGCGGCGCCGCGGCTGACCGGCAGCTGGGCCGGTGCGATGGGGCACACTCAGTTCATTCCGACCTCCTACCTCGCCTTCGCCGTTGACTTTACCGGCGACGGACGGCGCGACATCTGGTCGGAGGATCCGGCCGACGCACTTGCGTCGACGGCGGCCTACCTGCGTCGGAACGGCTGGGTACCCGGCCTGCGATGGGGCGGCGAGGCCGGGGCCGGCGCTCCGGCCGGGCGGGTGGTCCAGCCGCAGGCGGGCGGTCCGCGGTTCTCGGTCACGCGGAACTACGACGCGCTGAAACGGTACAACAATTCCGACGCCTACGCGATCGGCGTTGGCCATCTCGCCGACCGGATTGCCGGCGGCGGCCCCCTGCGCGGCGGGTTTCCGCCCGACGCCAACGGGATGACACGCGCCGACCGGGTCGCCCTGCAGCGAGGACTGACCGCCCGGGGCTTCGACACCGGCGGCACGGACGGCGTCATCGGTTCGAACACGCGCGCGGCCATCGGCGCCTACCAGACGAGCCGGGGGCTGCCTGCGACGGGCGAGCCGTCCCTCGCGCTCCTGCGAAGCCTCGGCTGAGCGCGCAAGACCCCCGCGTAGGACCGAAGACCTGGAGGCGAGTGCCGGAATCGAACCGGCGTGCACGGATTTGCAATCCGCTGCGTAACCACTCCGCCAACTCGCCAGAGCCTTGGCTCAATAGGCGATGCAATGTTGCACCGCAAGGGTCGGGCCGCGGGGCCGCTGTTGCCGCGTGCCCAAAGCTGTGTCAGACCCAAGGCCGAGGCATGGACCCGAGAGTTCAGCGAGCGATGACCGACTTCGCAGCACGGCGCAGGATGATGGTGGACACCCAGGTCCGGCCTTCGGACGTGACGAAGTTCCCCATCATCGACGCGATGCTGAAGGTTCCGCGAGAAGATTACGTGCCGACGGCGCTGCGGGCCACGGCCTACATGGGCGAGAACCTCGATCTGGGCGGCAGGCGCGTGGTGTTGGAGCCCAGGACCTTCGCCAAGATGCTCGACGGCGTGGCGATCCGCCCGGGCGACGTCGTGCTCGATCTGGGCCCGGGCTTCGGCTATTCCACGGCCGTGATCGCCCGACTGGCCGAGGCCGTGGTCGCGGTCGAGCCCGATCCGGCGATGGCCAAGGAGGCCGAACAGGCGCTCGCCGCGGCGGGCGTCGACAACGCGGCGGTGATCGAGGGCGATCTCGCCGACGGCGCCGCGAAGCACGGGCCCTACGACGTCATCCTCATCGAGGGCGGGGTCGAGGAGGTGCCGCAGGCGATCGTCGACCAGCTTCGCGAGGAGGGGCGGATCGCGGCCCTGTTCCAGACCGGAGCTCTCGGCGTCTGCCGTATCGGCTACAAGCTCGACGGCCAGATGAGCTGGCGGTTCGCGTTCAACGCCGGCGCACCGGTTCTACCCGGCTTCGAGCGCGCCGCGACGTTTCAGTTCTGAGGGGGGTTCTTTGATGCGGCGACAGGTTGTGTGGCGGACGGCGGCCGCGGGGGCGGTCGCCATGCTCATGGCCGGCACGGCGGCCGCCGAGAGCCTGAGCGACGCGTTCATCGGGGCCTATCGGTCGAGCGGCCTTCTCGAGCAGAACCGCGCCCTGGTCCGCGCCGCCGACGAGGACGTGGCATCCGCCGTCGCCGCCCTGCGACCGGTGCTGAACTATGTCGGCCGGGCGCAGTACACGATCGGCGTCGACAACGACTCGAACTTTCCGGGGCTCGAGGCCAACACCGAGAACTACTTTCTCGGCCTCGAACTGGAGTGGTTGCTCTTCGACTCCGGGTCGCGGCGCTATGCCATCGACGCCGCGAAGGAGGCCGTCCTCGCTGCCCGTGAGGCGCTTCGGGGAATCGAGCAGCGGGTTCTGCTGAACGCGGCGCGGGCGTACTACAACGTGCTCCGGACCGAGGAGTTCGTGGACCTCGCCGAGGGCAGCGAACGGTTGATCGAGGAAGAGCTGCGCGCCACCCGCGACCGGTTCGAGGTGGGGGAGGTGACGCGGACGGACATCGCGCTTGCAGAGGCGGCGCTTGCTGAATCGGCGTCGCTCGCCGCCGCCGCGCGGGGCGAACTCGCCCGGGCCCGCGAGGAGTACAAGTCCGTCGTCGGCCGCTACCCGGAAGATCTCGAGGCGACGCCCGCCCCCCCGGCGATGGTCTCGTCTCTCGAGGAGGCGGTGGAGATCGCCCGCCGCCGGCATCCGCAGATCGCCCAGGCGCAGCGCGAGACGCAGGTGGCCGAGATCAACGTCCTGCGCGCCACCGCCGCGATGGGGCCGTCGCTCTCGACGACGGTCAGCACGCTCTGGGACGAGGAGCTGGGCGACTCCGACAATCAGCTCGAGTTCACCTTCGGCGGACCGATCTACCAGGGAGGTCGCCTGTCGGCCCTGGTCCGCCAGGCGCGGGTGCAGCGCGACGCGTCCCGCGGTGCGCTCTACGAGGTGGTGCGCGACATCGAGCAGAACGTCGGCGACGCGTGGTCGGTGCTGAGCGTGACCGAGGCCAGCATCGTCTCCGGCAGGGAGGCGGTGCAGGCCTCCGAGATCGCGCTCGAAGGGACGTTCGAGGAGTCGCGCCTTGGCGCCCGGACGACCCTCGACGTCCTCGACGCGGAGCAGGATCTGCTCGATGCGCGGGTCAACCTGGTCGCCGACCAGATCGACCGCCAGATCGCGATCTACGCGCTCTGGGCGTCGATGGGCATCCTGACCGTCGAACAGCTCAATCTCGGCATCGCCACCTACGATCCCGTGGACTATTACAACGCCGTCCGCAACGCGCCGGTGCGGAACGTCAGCCCCCGCGGGCAGAAGCTCGATACCGTTCTGAAGAGCCTGCTGAAATAACCATCGCGGCCGAAGCGCGGGATCACGCCGCGACACGGGCGGTCGAGAGCGATCGCACGGCCCGGCGCGACGACGGCGTGTCCCGGCATCGCCCCGCCGCCCGAAGCCCGACCTCGAACGCAGCGGCCGCGTGAACACGCCTGCGCACCTCGTCTTCGGCGCCGCGGCCTTCGGCCGTGCCGCGAGCCCGCGCGTCACATGGGCGGCGCTCGGCGGGTCGGCCGTCCCCGACCTGTCGCTCTACGTGATGACCGCCGTCTCGATCTGGGTGCTCGGGGCGAGCCCGAGCACGGTCTTCCGGGACTACTACTATTCCGAAGCCTGGCAGGCGGTCTTCGCCGTCGACAACAGCCTCGTGCTCTGGGGCGCGTTCCTAACCGTCACGCTCGCGCGCGGCTGGCGCGTCGCCACGGCCTTCTCCGGCGCCGCGTGCCTGCACCTCGCGCTCGACCTGCCGCTCCACAATCACGACGCGCGGATGCACTTCTGGCCCCTGACGGAGTGGGTGTTCGTCAGCCCGGTCAGCTACTGGGACACTAGCTATCATGCGGGCATCGTCGCGCCGATCGAGACCGGGGCGACGCTGGTCCTGTCGTGCTGGGCTGCCTGGCGTTTCCCGCAGATCGGAATCCGCGTGACGATCCTGGCGCTGGCGCTGGCCCAGCTCGCGACCGGAGGGGTCTGGCGCTATCTCCTCTAAGGACGGGTCAGGCTGCCTCGGCCTCCTCCGCCGCTGCGGCCGCACGCCGCTCGCTCTCCTCGCGGCTGAGCGCCACGGACGTGCGGACACCGCGGCCGACGAAGTCCATGAGGCCGTTCACCACCCTCTCGTTCGGATCGATGCCCGCGCACGTGAGTACCTCGCGCCCGTCCCGAGAGCGCGCCCATCGGGCTATCTGCTCGGGGCCATTGCCGTACTTCTTGTCGTCCGCGATGGCGTCGTCGAGCGCAGCCAGCACCACGGCGGCGAAAAGCTTGCGCGCCCGGTTCCCCTGCTCGTGGTTGAAGGCGGTGCCATCCACGAAATCCGTCATACGTTCATCGTCCTTTGGTTTTTTGCTCTTTTGATCGACGTAAAGCCCCTTATGAGGGCGTGCGCGCGATTCTCCCATGCTGACAGCACATCGCAGATATGCGCTGAGCGCATGTCTGGGGTCGGACCGTACGGTCGCTTGCGCTGCCGTCGACCGCTGGATATAGGCGGCGCCTGTCCATCAGCAAGCGGTGCTCTCCCCATCATGGCGCGCATAAACGGCAACGAAATCAGGCCCGGCAACGTCCTCGACCACAATGGTGGCCTGTGGGCGGCGGTCAAGGTCGATCACGTCAAGCCCGGCAAGGGCGGCGCTTTCGCGCAAGTCGAGCTTCGCAACCTGCGCAACGGCTCGAAGCTGAATGAGCGCTTTCGCTCCGCCGACAAGGTCGAGCGCGTGCGACTCGAGCAGAAGGACCAGCAGTTCCTCTACGAGCAGGACGGCATGCTGGTGTTCATGGATTCGGAGACCTTCGAGCAGGTGGAGTTGCCGGTCGAGATCCTGGGCGAGCGGCGACCGTTCCTCCAGGACGGCATGACCATCACCATCGAGTACTACGAGGCGGAGGCGCTGAACGCGACGCTGCCGCAGAAGGTGACCTGTACCGTCGTCGAGACCGAGCCGGTGGTGAAGGGTCAGACCGCCGCGAACTCCTTCAAGCCCGCGCTTCTCGACAACGGCGTTAAGGTGATGGTGCCGCCCTTCGTGGGCGAGGGCGAGGCGATCGTCGTCAACACCGACACCATGGACTACGCCGAGCGCGCCTGATCGGGCAGGGTCACGCGAGCCGTGCCGGCGGTCATCTCGCCGCCGGCGCGGTCGTGCCGGAGATACGCGATCGCCGTGCCCTGCCACTGGCTGAAAAGGGTGCCGACCGGTTTGCCGTCGCGCTCGATCGGGGTCCCGACGGGCGCGTCCCCTGCCACCTCGACCCGGGCCAGCCCCTTGCGCAGCACCGCCTTGTGCTTCATCCGCGCCGTGACCTCCTGCCCGACATAGCAGCCTTTGCGGAAGTCGACGCCGTGCAGCCGCTCGAACCCGGCCTCAAGGATGTAGGTGTCGTCGGGGACGAGCTCGATGCCGCTCAGGGGGATCACGTGGCGGACCCGGAGCCCGGTCGGGTCGTCCTCGTCCGCCCCCTCGCCGTAGAGCCGCCAGGGCAGGTCGGGGTGGCGCGGGTCGGCGACGGCGCCGGGCGGCATCGCCCCGGTGCCGCGACGGACGCCGATGTCGGTCGCGTCGATGGTGACCTGGGCGCGCAGCCTGTAGAGCGCAAGCCGGCGCGACAGGCTCTCGGCCAGGGGCGTCGCCACGTCGAGGAGGACGGCATCGTCGCGCGCGATCAGGAAGAAGTCGGCGAGATACTTTCCCTGCGGCGACAGGAGCGCGGCGTAGACCGGACCGCTGCGCAGTCGCGCGACGTCGTTCGACACGAGGTCCTGCAGGAACCCTACGCGATCGTCGCCGCCGACCGCCAGGACCGTTCTCGGATCGCGTAGCTCGCTCATGCCCCCGACATAGCGATGGCGACGGTCGCCTGCCAGCGCCTCACTCCGCCGCGTTCGCGAACTGCAGGCTGTAAAGCTCCGAATAGACGCCGCCGGCCGCCAGCAACTCCTCATGGCGGCCCTGTTCGACGACGCGCCCGGCCTCCATGACGCAGATCCGGTCGGCGTCCGCAACCGTTGCCAGCCGGTGAGCGATGACCAGGGTCGTGCGCCCGTCGCTCAACCATTCGAGCGCCTGCTGCACGACGGCCTCGCTGGCGGAGTCGAGCGCGCTCGTCGCCTCGTCGAGCAGCAGGATCGGCGTATCGCGCAGAAGCGCTCGCGCGATGGCGACGCGCTGGCGCTGGCCGCCCGACAGGCTCGAGCCGCGCGGTCCGACCGGCGTCTCGAGGCCCAGGGGAAGGCTCGGCAGGAAGTCGGCGATGTGCGCAGCCTCGACCACCTCAGCGAGCCGCGCCTCGTCGATGTCGCGGCGCCCAAGCAGGATGTTCTCGCGCACCGTCTCGTCGAAGAGCAGCGCGTCCTGCGTCACGACCGAGATCAGGCCGCGCAGGTCGGCGAGCGACATCTCGCGCGTGTCGACGCCGCCGATCGTCACGCGGCCGGCCTGCGGGTCGGCGAGCCGCGTCAGAACGTTGAACACCGTGCTCTTTCCCGCACCGGAGGGTCCGACGAGGGCCGTCGTCGATCCCGCCTCGGCGACGAAGGTCGCGCCGCGCAGCACCGGCAGATCTCCGTACGCGAAGTCGACCGCCTCGAACCGGATCCCGGTCTCGCCCACGGGCACCGCCCGCGGCCGCTCCGGCGAGGTGATGGAGGGGGCGGTGTCGAACACGCGGTACACCCGTTCGAGGCTCGCGGCGGCGGTCTGGAAGGTGCCGACGATCCCGCCGAGCCGCCGCAGCGGCTGGAACGCCAGCGCCATCGCCGTGAAGAACGACATGAAGTCGCCCACCGTCTTCTCGCCCGAGACGATGTCGCGGCCGCCGATGATGAGGACGAGGAAGAAGCCGACGCCCGTCACGAGGTCGATGAGCCCCGGCATCAGGGCCCGGCTGCCCGCCATCTTGATCTGGCCGCGGACGATGTCGCGGACGATCCGCCGGAACCGGTCGAGCTGGTAGTCCTCCATCGTGTTGAGCTTCACCGGATTGATGCCGGTGATGACCTCGCTCAGCCGGGTCGACCGGTCGCCCGACCGCTCGCGCAGCTGACGCGACTTGCGGCGGATGTAGCGTTGCAGGGCGACGGTCGGCAGGATCAGCGTCGGCGCCGCGACGATGGCGAGGAGCGTCCATGTGGCGTCGATGGCAAGCGCCACGACGAGCAGCGACACGAGCGATATGACGTCGCGCCCGATGCCCCCCACGACCGTCCGCCAGACGCCCTGCACGGCCTGGGTGTCGCCGACGACCCGGTCGAGCAATGCCCCGGGCGGGTTCGACTGGAAGAACTGGCTGTCGAGCGTCATGAGGTGCCCGAGGAGGTCGACCTGCATCGTCGTCGAGGTCGCCTGCGATATGCGCGTCGTGATCACGCGCCCGGCGATGCCGGTGACGGCGCGCATGACGAAGAGCCCGAGGATCATGGCTCCGAGCCACCACATCAGGTCGAGGTCGCCGCCGACGAAGACACGGTCGAACATCGGCTTCAGGCTGTAGCTCAGAACGCCGAGGGAACCGCCCTCGATCGCCATCAGCGCAAAGGCCAGCACGATCAGCGGCAGATGGCGCGCGAGGTAGTGGCGCCAGAATCTCAGGAGCAGCGCCCGCGTCGTGTAGGCTGGGTCGATCTCGTCGCGCACCCGAGCATCCATGTCCGAAGGGCGGCTGGCGGTCTAGCGGGCGGTGTCCCGGCTGGCAAGGCCACGGCGATTGACCATGCCCGCCGTGGCCCCTACGACGCGCTCCGATCCCGCCAGACCGGACCCTGCCCATGACGCTCGCCGCCGGCCGCACGTACCTCGCCATCCCGGGTCCGTCTGTTGTCCCCGACCGCGTCCTCAGGGCCATGCACCGGGCGGCGCCCAACATCTATACGGGCGAGTTGGTCGACATGATGCCGACACTGATCGCCGACCTGAACGCAGTGGCTCGGTCCTCGGGCGATGTGGCGATCTACATCGCCAACGGCCACGGCGCCTGGGAAGCGGCCGTCGCCAACGTGATTGCGCCGGGCGACGACGTCCTCGTGCTCTCTACCGGGCGGTTCGCCGACCGCTGGGGCCATGTCGCCGAACGCCTCGGCGCCAGGATCGCCACGCTCGATTTCGGGCGCCGCGCGCCGGTCGACATGGGGCGCCTCGCCGAGGCTTTGACTGCGGACCAGGGGCGCCGGATCAAGGCGGTGATGGCGGTGCAGGTTGACACGGCGACGGGCGTTCTCAACGACGTCGCGGCGATGCGCCGGACGCTCGACTCCGTCGGCCATCCCGCGCTTCTGATGGTCGACGCCATCGCCTGCCTTGGCTGCGATCCTTTCGAGATGGATGCTTGGGGCGTGGATGTCATGGTCTCGGCAAGCCAGAAGGGCCTGATGACGCCGCCCGGTCTCGGCATCGTCTGGTTCAACGCCAAGGCGGCCGCGGCGCGGTCGTCCCTGCCCGTCGTCAGCCCCTACTGGGACTGGGCGCCCCGCACCGATCCGGAGGGGTTCTATGAGTACTTCTGCGGCACGGCGCCGACCCACCATCTCTACGGCTTGCGCGAGGCGCTCGACATGATCGGCGAGGAGGGGCTGGAGACAGTTTGGACACGGCATGCGCGTCTCGCGCGTGCCGTGTGGGCGGCCTTCGAGGCGTGGGGCGCCGGCGGTCCAGTCGAACTCAACATCGCCGACCCCGCGCATCGCAGCCTTGCCGTCACCGCGGCGCGGGTCGGGGCGCCCCACGGAACCCGCCTGCGCGAATGGGTCGAAGCGCGGGCGGGCGTGACGCTGGGGATCGGCCTCGGCATGGCAGACCCGTCGGATCCCGAGTGGCACGGGTTCTTCCGGCTCGGCCATATGGGTCACGTCAATGCCCACATGGTGCTCGGGGCGCTGGCGTCGATCCAGGCCGGCCTGACGGCGGTCGGAGTGCCGTTCGGGCAGGGCGGCCTCGACGCCGCCGCCGAGATCGTGTCCGGCGCCTAGCGACGGCCCGTTCTGACGCGCACGGCGGCGGCGCGGCGAAATCGTGGCCGGCGCCTAGCGGCGGTCCGCGGTGACGCGTGCGGCGGCGG
>CAYMRW010000015.1:0-17833 GCA_964392825.1 uncultured Rhodobacterales bacterium | reverse complement strand
CGCGCCTCGGGGTCGAGCGTCGTCTCCCAGAGCTGGTCGGGGTTCATCTCGCCCAGGCCCTTGTAGCGCTGCAGCGTCAGCCCGCGCTCGCCCTCGGCCAGGATCGCGGCGAGAAGGTCGAGGGGGCCATAGATCGGCGTCGCCCGGTCGCGGCGCACCAGCGCCGCGGGCCGCCCGTAGACCTCCTGCAGGGCCTCGGTATGCGTGCCGAGGCGCCGCGCCTCCGACGCGCGCAGGATCGGCCCGTCAAGCGTCCGCACCTCCTCGACCCCGCGTACCTGGCGACTGAGCCGCAGGCCCTTGTCCTGCGTCGGCCGTCCCTGCCAGCCGCGTTCGTACTCGGGCGCGATCAGGTCCAGCCGCGCCGCCACGGCGTCTGCCGTGCCCTGGATGTCGGCGTCGATCCGACCCGGAACGAAAGCCCCGGCGATCGCCGCCTGCTCCAGCAGGAAGTGGGGGTAGTTCGTGGGGAAAAGCCGAAGCACCCGCCGCACCTGCCGCGCCTCGTCGACGACGCGGACGAGGTCGGCGCCCACGATCTCCTCGCCCGAGCCCAGACGCAGCGCGGCCGCATCCGTCCCCTGCTCGATGAGAAAGTCGTTAAGCGCCGGCTGATCCTTGAGGTAGACCTCGGACTTGCCGCGCATGACCTTGAACAGCGGCGGCTGCGCGATGTAGAGGTGCCCGGCCTCGATGAGCTCGGGCATCTGCCGGAAGAAGAACGTGAGCAGCAGCGTGCGGATATGCGCGCCGTCCACGTCCGCGTCCGTCATGATGACGATCTTGTGGTAGCGCAGCTTCCCTAGGTCGAACTCGTCGCGCCCTATCCCTGTCCCGAGCGCCGTGATCAACGTGCCGATCTCCTGCGACGACAGCATCCGGTCGAAGCGCGCCCGCTCGACGTTCAGGATCTTGCCGCGCAGCGGCAGCACCGCCTGGTTCGCCCGCGCCCGCCCCTGCTTGGCCGAGCCGCCGGCGCTGTCGCCCTCGACCAGGAAAAGCTCGCGATCCGCCGGGTTCTTGGCCTGGCAGTCGGCCAGCTTGCCGGGCAGTGATGCGACATCGAGCGACGACTTCTTCCGCGTCATCTCCCGCGCCTTCCGCGCCGCCTCGCGCGCCAGCGCCGCCTCGACGATCTTGCCGACGATGAGCCGCGCCTCGGCCGGGTTCTCCTCGAACCACTCGGCGAGCTTCTCGTTCATCAGTCCCTCGACCGCCGGCCGCACCTCGGACGAGACGAGCTTGTCCTTGGTCTGGGAAGAGAATTTCGGGTCGGGGACCTTCACCGACAGGATGCAGGTCAGCCCCTCGCGCGCGTCGTCCCCCGACAGCGCCACGCGTTCCCGACGGGCGATGCCCGAGGAGGCGGCATAGAGGTTGATGGTCCGCGTCAGCGCCCCGCGAAATCCCGCCATGTGGGTGCCGCCGTCACGCTGCGGAATGTTGTTAGTGAACGGCAGCACCATCTCGTTGAAGCCGTCATTCCACCACATCGCCACCTCGAGCCCGACGCCGTCCCGCTCGCCCGCAATGAAGATCGGGGCCGGGATCAGCGGCTGCTTGTGCCGATCCACGTAGCGGACGAACTCGCGCACGCCGCCGTCGTAGTGCATCTCGGCGGTCGCCACGTCGCCGTGCCGGCGGTCGATCAGGGTGATGCGGACGCCGGAGTTAAGGAACGCCAACTCGCGCAGGCGGTTCTCGAGCGTCTTGAAGGAATAGTCGAGGTTCGAGAACGTCGCCGTCGAGGCGAGGAACCGCACATCCGTTCCCTTTTGCCCGTCGGCATCGCCGAGGACCTCGAGCGGCACGACCGTCTCGCCATGCTCGAAGCGCGCAAAATGCTCGCGGCCGTCGCGCCAGATCCGAAGTTCCAGCCATTCTGAGAGGGCGTTGACCACGCTGACGCCGACACCGTGCAGGCCGCCCGAGACCTTGTAGCTATTCTGGTCGAACTTTCCGCCGGCGTGCAGCTGGGTCATGATGACTTCGGCCGCCGACACCCCCTCGCCCTCGTGGATGCCGACGGGAATGCCGCGACCGTTGTCGCGGACGCTGACGCTGTCGTCGTCGTGGATCGTCACCGTCACAGCGTCGGCGTGACCGGCGAGCGCCTCGTCGATGCCGTTGTCGACGACCTCGTAGACCATGTGATGCAGGCCCGAGCCGTCGTCAGTATCGCCGATGTACATGCCGGGCCGCTTGCGAACGGCCTCCAGCCCCTTGAGGACCTTGATGGAATCGGCGCCGTACTCTTCCGGGGCGCGTGCGGGCTCGGCCATGCTCGGTGGTGTCCTGACTAGCGGTGGCGCAATCTATCGAGCCGCCGGGGGGATGTCACGCATATGGGGTCAAGGCGTTGATTTTTCGATGGTTGGACGCGTCGGCACGCCGCGACCTCGGCACGTCCCGGAGATGGACGAGACATCCCTCGGCGGTCGCGTCAGGCCGAGCCCCGGACCGCCTAGGGCTTCGCCCGCATGCGCGCGGGGCCGCCGTCCGGCCGCGCTCCGATGCCGCAGTCCCGTCCGGTCGCGCCGGCGCGTCAGACCGCTTTGCCTCACGCCTCCTCCACCCGGCTCCCGGTCCCGCTCTCGGCGACGACGAGGTAGCGCGCCCGGTCGCCCAGCGGCGCGAAGAGCTCGCGGCCGGTGCCCGTCATCCAAGCCTGGCTTCCGAGCGCCACGACCTCGTCGTAGAGCGCCGCGCGGCGGTCGGCGTCGAGATGCGCGGCCACCTCGTCGAGAAGCAGGATCGGCGCCGCCCCGGTCTCGACAGCCAGCGCCCGCGCGTTGGCAAGGATTAGCGATACCAGGAGCGCCTTCTGCTCGCCGGTCGAGCACTCGCGCGCCGGCACCCCCTTCGCGACATACACCGCCCCGAGGTCGGTCCGGTGCGGTCCGACGAGCGCGCGGCCCGCGGCCATGTCTCGCGCCCGGCCTTGGTCCAGCGCATGCGCCAGGTCCTGCTCGCCCTCGGGGCCCTCGACCTCCACCGTCAGCGCCGCCGCCGGGAAAGCGGTCTCGGCATCCTCCTGCGCCGCGGCGATGCGCTCGAGGGCAAGCCGGCGGTTCGCGGCGATCGCCGCGCCGGTCTCGGCCATCCGCGCCTCGAGCGCCGCGAACCAGCGGGGGTTGACCATGCCGTCGCGGATCAGGCGGTTGCGCTCGCGCATCGCGCGTTCGTAGCCGAGGCTCGCGTCGGCATGCTCCGGCACGAAACCGAGCGTCATGCGGTCGAGGAACCGCCGCCGTCCCTCTGCCCCCTCGATCCACAGCCGATCCATGACCGGCACCAGCCAGAGCACGCGCATGACCCGCCCGAGCTCGGCCTGGGGCGCCGTCTTGCCGTCGATCAGGGTCTGCCGTGGGCCGCTCGCCTGCGACCGCAGGTCGATCTCGCGGCGTCGCGTCGGCGTCTCGAGACCGGCGGCGACCTTCCAGCCGATCGCCTCGGGCCGGCGCGCCATCTCTGCCGCCGTGGCCCCGCGCAGGCCGCGCCCCGGGGAAAGCAGCGAGATCGCCTCGAGCACGTTGGTCTTGCCCGCCCCGTTCGAGCCGTAGAGCGCGACAGGGCGGGCGTCCGCCTCGATCCGCGTGGAAAGGTGCGAGCGGAAGTGCGAGAGGGAAAGCGACGCGACCGCGAGCCCCCGGGTCATCCCGAGGCGGTTCGGCCGCCGGTGCAGGGGTCAGGCGCCGCGCCGGCGTCATCGCCCATCCCCGACGACGTCGCGGGGCCCGGTTCGCACAAGGCGGCTTGAGGCACCCGCCCCTCTTAGACGCGCATGGGCATGACCACGTAGACCGCCGTCTGGTCGTCGCCCTCGCGCATCAGGGTCGGATCGCCGGCCGAATTGAAGAGAAAGACCGCGTTCTCCCGATCGACCTGGCTCGCGATCTCGAGGAGGTACTTGGCGTTGAACCCGATCTCGAGTTTTTCGTCGCCATAGGCGACGCCCAGCTCTTCCTCGGCGTTACCGCTGTCCGGGGCGTTGACGCTCAGTATCAGCCGGTCCTCGTCAATCTGCATCTTGACCGCCCGGCTGCGCTCGGACGAGACCGTGGCGACCCGATCCACCGCCCGCGCGAACTCGGCCGCGTCGACCTCCATCCGTCGGGCGTTGCCGTTCGGGATGACCCGGCTGTAGTCCGGGAAGGTGCCGTCGATAACCTTGGAGGTCAGCGTGATCTCGGGCGTCGCGAAGCGGATCTTGGTCTCGCTGACCGACACGGCGATCTCGGCGTCCTCGTCGTCGAGCAGCTTGCGCAACTCCCCCACCGTCTTGCGGGGAACGATGACACCCGGCATCTCCCCCGCCCCCTCGGGGAGGGGAGCGTCGATCCGCGCAAGCCGGTGCCCGTCGGTCGCCACGCAGCGAAGCGCCGGTCCGTCGCCGGTCTCGGCCACGTGCATGTAGACGCCGTTCAGGTAGTACCGCGTCTCCTCCGTCGAGATGGCGAACCTCGACTTCTCGAACAGGCGCCGCAGGACGCCCGACTTTGCGGTGAAGTTCACGGCGTATTCCGCGGACGCCATTACCGGAAAGTCTTCGCGCGGCAACGTCGCCAGCTGAAAGTGCGAGCGCCCGGCCTCGACCAGCAGACGGCCCGAGGCGCCGTCGTCGGTCAGCGACACGAGCGCCCCGTCGGGGAGCTTGCGGACGATCTCGTGCAGGGTCACGGCGCTGACCGTCGTCGCGCCGGCGCGATGCACCTGCGCCGGCACCCGGTCGATCACCTCGATGTCGAGGTCGGTCGCGCGCAGACTGACCTCAGCGTCCTCGGCCTCGATCAGGACGTTGGCAAGGATGGGGATGGTGTTCCGGCGCTCGACCACCGATTGCGCCTGCCCGACCGCCTTGAGAAGCGTTGCGCGCTCGATGCTGAGCTTCATGGCCGTGCGTTCCCCTGCGTCCTGTCGGGAGACGTACCCTATCGCCTCCCTCCGGAAGCGCAACGCCCCGCAGGCCAGGCCTCGGCGGGGCGTCGTGCGGGCAGCGTCAGGCCTCGAGCGCGCGGCGGAGCAACTCCAGGTCGTCCGCGATCTGCCCGTCCTTCTCCTTGAGGTCCTCGATCCGCCGGACGCCGTGAATGACCGTGGTATGGTCGCGGCCGCCGAAACGCCGGCCGATCTCGGGCAGCGAGCGCGTGGTCAGGTGCTTGGCGAGGTACATCGCGATCTGCCGCGGCCGGGCATAGCTGCGCACGCGCTTCGGACCGATCATGTCCGACAGGCGGATGTTGTAGTGCGCGCTGACCTTCTTCTGGATCTCCTCGATGCTGATCTTGCGGTCCGAGTGGCGCAGGATGTCGGCGAGTGTGTCCTGCGCGATCTCGACGGTGATCTCGGTCCGGACGAGGTCGCCGAGCGCGAACAGTCGCATGAGCGCGCCCTCGAGGACGCGGACGTTCGTCGAGATCCGGTGCGCCAGGAACTCGAGGACGCCGCTGGCCAGGCGGATGTCCGGAAACTGGTTCCGGTGATAGGCCACCTTCTGCTGCAGGATGCCCAGTCTGAGTTCGTAGTTCGTCGGGTGGAGGTCGATGACGAGGCCCGACTGCAGGCGGCTGACGATCCGGTTCTCAAGGCCCTCGATCTCCACGGGCGAGCTGTCCGCCGAGAGCACGATCTGCCGGTTCTGGTCGACCAGCGCGTTGAAGGTGTGGAAGAACTCCTCCTGCGTCGACTCCTTGCCGGCGATGAACTGGACGTCGTCGACCATCAGCACGTCGACCGAGCGGAAGAGGTGCTTGAAGTCCATCATCGCCTTGTCCCTGAGCGCCTGGACGAAGCGGTACATGAACTGCTCGGCGGAGAGGTAGACGATCCGGCAGTCCGGCCGGCGGCGCCGCATCTCCCACGCGATCGCGTGCATCAGGTGCGTCTTTCCGAGGCCGACGGTGCCGTAGAGGAACAGCGGGTTGAACGTCACCTCGCCTTCCGCCACGCGCCGTGCCGCCGCATGGGCGAGCTCGTTCGGCTTGCCGACGACAAACCGTTCGAACGTGAAGCGCGGATCGAGCATCGCCCCGGCCAGCTCGCCCTCGGGCGCCTCGGCGACCTGCATCGCCTCGACCGTCGCCGCGGGCTTCTGCGTGCAGGCCGGCATGGGGACCCGGAACTCCAGCCGCGAAACCGGCTCTCCCCGCGCGTGCAGATGGGTCAGGATCTTGTCCGAAAAGTTCCGCGAAACCCAATCGCCCATGAATGTGGTCGGCACGTGAAACGTCACGATACCGTCGTTGCATCCCGCGAAGGTGAGCGGCTCGATCCAGCTCGTGTAGTTGTTTCGCCCGACCTGCCCGATGAGTTCCTCACGAATCGACCCCCAGCTCTCGTTCGTCATTTTGCTTCCTGCCCTTGTCTTTATCATCGCCCGTCTTCTCGGCGCGCGGCCCGAGCGACATGACGCCGGAGAGCGTCGGGCACGCGAACGTATCCCGCAGCCCGCGCACAGCGCGCGGGATCCGTCAGACGCGTTTTCGTGTCCTCGAACGCGATGCCACCCCGTTCGAGGACGGTGCTGCGGCGAACGCATTCATCGTGTGCTGGACATGACGAAGAAAGGCGACTGCTCGCAGGCTCGCGTTCCTGTCGTCCCGGATCCTGAACCGACCCCTCGAGGCCCATTCTCCGGCTTGGCTGGCATGACGCTCGGTGTCGTTGGCAGCCGCACGCGCCTCACCCCTGGAGGTCACCCGTGCGCCGATTTCGTCCGCCTGCCGTGATGTCCCCCCCAAGTCGTCGTGAATCGCACCGACGAGTTAGCAACGGGCGCCGGCCTCAGGCAACACTCCTTTCGGCTTGACAGAAGCCGGCTGCCGACGAATCCCCGATCCGAAAATTGCCTTGATTTAAACGCGAAAACGCGCCCTTTCAGGCGCGCTTCGCGGATGTAAATCGGGAGGGGGTTGGCGCTTAGCCGATGGCCTTCACGCGGGCCGACAGACGCGACATCTTCCGAGCAGCGGTGTTGCGGTGATAGATGCCGCGCGAAACCCCGCGCATCAGTTCGGGCTGCGCCTCACGCAGAGCCGTCTTCGCCCGTTCGCCGTCGCCCGAGGCGATCGCTGCCTCGACCTTGCGCAGGAAGGTGCGGATGCGCGAGCGGCGCGCGGTGTTGATTTCGGTGCGACGCACCGTCTGGCGGGCGCGCTTCTTGGACTGGGGCGAGTTTGCCATGCGGTCTACGGATCCGGATTCGTGAACATCGTTCGTGAAGACGCTGCCTTAGGGCATGTGCGCAGAGCGTGTCAACGCCCCGAGGGCCCTTCGCTTCGTCCCCTGCAAGCCTATCGGTCGCGGAACTGCGCCTCGCGCTTGTCGAGGAACGCCGACATCCCCTCGCTCTGGTCCTCGGTGGCGAAGAGGGCGTGAAAGAGACGCCGCTCGAACAGAAGACCCTCGCGCATCGGCGTCTCGTAGGCGCGATTCACCGCCTCCTTCACCGCCATCACCGTCAGCGCCGACTTCTCGGTGATCTTCTGGGCGGCGCTCATCGCCTCGTCCATCAGCTTCTTCGCCGGGACGACGCGACTGGCGAGGCCGGCCCGCTCGGCCTCCTCGGCATCCATGAAACGCCCGGTCAGGTGCATCTCCATCGACTTCGACTTGCCGGCGAAGCGGGTCAGCCGCTGGGTGCCGCCGATGCCTGCGACCACGCCGAGGTTGATCTCGGGCTGGCCGAACTTGGCGGTGTCGGCGGCGATGATGAAGTCGCACATCATGGCAAGCTCGCAGCCGCCGCCGAGCGCGTAGCCCGCGACCGCAGCGATGATCGGCTTGCGAATGCGCAGGATGGCCTCGATCTCCGGCCCGAAATAGTCGTTGGCGAAGGCGTCCACGAAGGTCTTGTCCGACATCTCCTTGATGTCGGCGCCGGCTGCGAACGCCTTCTCCGACCCGGTCAGGACGATGCAGCGGACCTTGTCGTTGGCATCGGCCTCGGCCAGGGCCTGGCCGAGCTCGCGCAGGAGCGCCTGGTTCAGCGCGTTCATCGCGTCGGGCCGGTTCAGCCGGATCAGCGCCACGTGATCGCTGATCTCGACCACGATCGTCTTGAATGCCATTTCGGACCCCCGCCTAGAGGCCCCAACGCTTAGCAGTCGCGAAAGGGGGTTCAAGTCATCTCTGACAGACCGGGCAGTAGAAGGTCGACCGTCCGGACTGCACGATGCGGCGGACGACGCCGCGGCATCCGGACCGCAGGCAGGGCCGGCCCTCGCGGCCATAGACGCGGAAAGCGTGCTGGAAGTAGCCGAGCTCCCCGTCGGTGCGGCGGTAGTCGCGAAGCGACGAGCCGCCGGCCGCGATGGCCTCCTCGAGCGTCGCTCGGATCGCCGGCGGCAGGCGGTCGATCCGCTTCTCCGAGATGCGGCCCGCGGCGCGGCGCGGCGAGATCCCGACCATGTGAAGCGCCTCGCAGACGTAGATGTTGCCGAGGCCCGCGACGATGCGCTGGTCCATCAGCGCCGCCTTGATCGTGGTTCCGCGGCCGCGGAGCGCGCGCGCGAGATACCGCCCGTCGAACGCGTTCCCCAGTGGCTCCGGGCCGAGCGCCCTGAGGAGCCAGTGCTCCTCGACGGTCGCTGTCGGCGCGAGATCCATCATGCCGAAGCGGCGTGCGTCGTTGAACGTGACCACCGCGCCGCCCTCCATCCCGAGCACGACGTGGTCATGCCGCCGATGGTCGGGAACGGCGTGCGCGAAGCCCGCGACCGCGTCGCCCGAGACCAGGAGCCGCCCCGACATGCCGAGATGGACGATCAGCGTCTCGGCCGTCGACAGGTCGAGCAGCAGGTACTTCGAGCGCCGCCGCAGCAAGCCGACCTGCGCCCCGGTCAGCCGTTCGGCCAGGCGCTCGGGGAACGGCCAGCGAAGGTCCGGCCGGTTGACCGCGACGGCCTCGATCAGCCGTCCCTCCATCACCGGGATCAGTCCCCGGCGCACCGTCTCGACCTCGGGCAGTTCGGGCAAGGCGGGCGCCTCCTGACGCACGGGGCCGCGATTGTCACCCCAAGGGGGCGGCCTATAAGGAGGGGAAGTCGAGCAGAGGACAACCCCATGGCGGACGACGGCAGGACCACCACGCATTTCGGCTATGCCGAGGTGCCGGAGGCCGAGAAGGCCGGATTGGTCCACGGCGTCTTCAGTCGCGTCGCCTCGCGCTACGACCTGATGAACGACCTGATGTCGGGCGGCGTCCACCGGCTCTGGAAGGACGCGATGATGGACTGGCTGGCGCCACGGCCGGGGCAGCGTCTCCTCGACGTGGCAGGCGGCACCGGCGACATCGCCTTCCGTTTCCTGCGCCGGTCGGAGGGATCGACCGCCGTCGTCTGCGACCTCACGCAATCGATGCTCGACGAGGGGCAGCGCCGGGCCGAGGCGCAGGCGCTCGGACCGCGCGTCGACTGGGTGGCGGGCGACGCCATGGCGCTGCCGTTCCCTGACGCCAGTTTCGACAGCTACACCATCGCCTTCGGCATCCGGAACGTCACACGCCCCGAGGCCGCGCTGGACGAGGCCTTCCGCGTTCTGGTCCCGGGCGGCCGCCTCATGGTGCTCGAGTTCTCGCAGCTTTCGAGCCCGCTCCTGCAGCGCGCCTACGATCTCTACTCGTTCAACGTCATCCCGGCGATGGGCGAGGTCGTGGCGCGCGACCGCGAGAGCTACCAGTACCTCGTGGAGTCGATCCGCCGCTTCCCCGATCGGGAGACGTTCGCCGGCATGGTGGGCGCCGCGGGGTTCGATCAGGTGCGCTACCGCAATCTTTCGCTTGGTATCGCCGCGCTTCATTCCGGCTGGAAGCTCTGAGTGCGCGGTCCCCACAACATCTGGCGCCTCGTCATCACGGGCGCGACGATGGAGCGGACAGGCGCCATGGGCGTGGTGCTCGACGCCTTCGATGCCCCGGCGCATATCCGCCTCGTCGCCCGGGTGCTCGGCTGGCCCTTCGCCTGGCTGGGGCTGCGCGGTGACCCCGGGCTGCCGCCGGCGACCCGGGCGCTGACCGCCCTTGGCCCGGCCTACATCAAGTTCGGACAGATCCTGTCGACCCGCCCGGACGTCGTTGGCGAGGAGCTCGCCTCCCAGCTTCGCGTCCTGCAGGACAAGCTCGATCCGTTCCCGACCGAGGAGGCGCGCGCCGAAGTCGCCCGCGAGCTCGAGAGCGACGTCGAGGAGATCTTCTCCGAGTTCAGCCCGCCCGTCGCCGCCGCCTCGATCGCGCAGGTGCACAAGGCAAGGCTGCGCGACAGCGGCGCCGCCGTGGCCGTCAAGGTCCTGCGTCCGGGCATCGAACGGGCTTTCCGCAAGGACATCGACGCGTTCTACCTCGCCGCGCGGATCGTCGAGCTGCTGGCGCCGGGCGCTCGCCGGCTCAAGCCGATGGACGTGATCGCGCATTTCGAGGGCGTGGTCATGGGCGAGCTCGACCTGCGCCTCGAGAGCGCGGCGGCGACCGAGTTCGGCGCCAACACCCAGAAGGACCAGGGCTTCCGCGTGCCCCACGCGCACTGGTTCCTGTCCGGCCGGCGCGTGATGACGATCGACTGGGCCGACGGCGCACCCGCGGGCGACATCGCCGCCATCGACGCCGCTGGCCACGATCGCGCGGATCTGGGCGAGCGGGTCCTCCGCCTCTTCCTGCTGCATGCGCTGCGGGACGGTTACTTCCACGCCGATATGCACCAGGGAAACCTCAAGATCGCGGCGAACGGCGACATCGTCGCGATGGACTTCGGGATCATGGGGCGGATCGACGACTATACGCGCCGCGTCTATGCCGAGATCCTGTTCGGGTTCATTCGCAAGGACTATCGCCGCGTCGCCGAGGTGCATTTCGAGGCAGGCTACGTGCCGCCCGATCGCGATATCGACGAGTTCGCCCGCGCCCTGCGGTCAATCGGCGAGCCGATCTTTGGCATGGACGCGAGCCAGATCTCGATGGGGCGACTTCTGACCTACCTGTTCGAGGTGACGGAGCGCTTCGGAATGGAGACCCGGACCGACCTCATCCTCCTGCAGCGGACCATGGTCGTGGTCGAGGGCGTGTCGCGCAGTCTCAACCCCCACATCAACATCTGGAAGGTCGCACAGCCGACGGTCGAGGGCTACATCCGCAAGTACGTGGGACCGCGCGCCGTCGTCCGCGACCTGCGCCGCACGGCCGAGGTCCTGGCCCGCTTCGGCCCGCGCCTGCCGGCCCTCGCCGAGTCGGTCCTGATCCGCCATTCGGGCGAGGCGCGTCCCGCGCCCCGCGCCAACGGCTGGACGCCGGTGATGCACGCGGCGCTGGGCGGCGTCCTCGTCGCCATGGGCATCTGGATCGGCGTCTCGCTCTGAGGCGCCGCGCCCGGGATCAGGCGCCCGGCTGACGCAGGGCGCTGACGGTCTCCGGGGCGACCTTGACGCCGCCCTGCAGGATCAGGCTGGTCGCGCCGTCCTCGTTGCGAACCTCGACGATCGGCGCGTAGACCTCGAGCGGATCGGTCCGCACGACCTCGCCGTTGCTGAGGCTCTCGAGCTCGAAGGAATAGGCCCCCGGCGGCAGAGGCGCGCCACTCGACCCGGCCGGCGTCCAGGACAGCCGCGCGTCGGAGGCCTCCATCGCGACCCTGCCCGCGATCGCCCCGTCGGCATCGCGCGCCACGATCGCCATGCGGTCCGCGGCGCTCGCAGGCTCGGGCGTGAAGCTGACGGCGCGGCCATCGGTCCATATTGCGCCCGACGTGCGCGCCTCCATGCCGACCCAGCCGGTGAGTTGACCCATGCTGAGGATGTTGAGCTGCGTCGCCATCTTCGACAGGAGCTCGTTCGACTTCGTCTGCTGCTCGACCGACGAGAAGGTGGCGAGCTGCGTGGCGAACTCGGTCGAGGCCATCGGGTTCAGCGGATCCTGGTTCTCCATCTGCGTGGTCAGCATCCGCAGGAAGGTCTCGAAATCGCTCGAGAGCGCGTTCTTGGGCGACGGCTGTCCCGCCGGCGTTTCGCGCGGGGAAACAGGGCCTTGCATGACGGCCGGCGCGGGTTGGGTAACGTCCATGGTCGCTCCTCAGAGGCGGAGGTCGAGGCCGCCGGAGCCTGACATGGCCGGGCGTCCTCGGGTGAAGGGATGCGGCGCCAGCTCGATCGTGGCGACGGCGGGTTCGGTCGATCCGGCGACGGGATCCTGCCGGTCGTCCCGTGTCGGACGGCGATCGTCGGAGAACTGCAGGTCGAGGTTCTCGAACCCCAAGGTGCCGAGTTCGCGGGCGAGATCCCCGATATGCCGCCGCAGAAGTTCGAGCGTCTCCGGTCGCTCGGCATGGAGAAGAAGCGTCATCGCCCCGTCGCCACCGGTCGACAGCGTCATGCGAACCGTCCCGAGCTCCTCGGGCCGCAGCGTCAATTCGACCGGGCCATCGCGCAGGGCGCGCGCCGCGTCGGCGATCTGCGCCGGCACGGGCCGCGGCGGCTCGTGGCGCAAGGCCGCTTCCGCGCGCGCCGCGGGGTCGGCCGCCGACCTGCCTTCGGTCGTCATCATCTCGATCGGGCCGCCGTCGAGCGCCGCGGCATCCGTCGCGCCCGGGGGCGACTCGATCGCGGCCAGCGCGGCGATCCGCGCAGCCTCCGGCCGTGTCGCACCGGCAGGAGCGATCGGGCTGGGGGTCGAGACCTGCGACGGGGGCGCGGTGTTCCGGATGCGATCGCGGACAGCTTCGCCCTTGGCCTCTAGGCGGCGTACGACCACCTCGGCCCCGGGCGCCGCCGCTGCTGCGGGCGCCGCCGGAACCGGTGCGGTAGTTGTCGTCGCCCGCTCGGCCACACGGGCAGACGCCGCCGCCGCGTCGGATTTGGCCTCGGGCGATGCGGCAGCTTTGTGATGCGGCTGAACAGGCTCTGTGCCAGGACCCTCGCCCGCGATGTCCTGCGCGGCGGCCACGCGCCCGCGCGGCGTGGGAGGAACCGCAACCTCGGGGTTCGTGTCCGTCGCCCGCGCCGACCGTCCGCTTTCATCCGGCGGGACGAGGCCCATCAGCGGATCGTCGGCCTCGACCCCGGGGGCTTCGGTCTCCACGACGGGTTCTGCCGCCTGCGACCTCGCATCCTCGCTCCGGGGGGTCGGCGCAGGGACATCGCCGGCAGCGCCGCCATCCCGCGCCTCTGCCGAGAGCGTCGTATCGCCCGCGTCGGCCGCGCGGTCCTCGGGCGGCGCGCTCGACCCGAAGACGTCATCGAAGCTCCCGTCGCCGGACCCTCTCGCGGGGGCATTGCCGGGACGGGCGCTCGGCGCCGGCGACGAGGGTGGCGTCAGAATGGGGACTTGCATGGCTTCTGCCGTGTTCGGAAGTATCTCGGCGCCGTCTGACATAAGCCGGTTACCGCATCTTTACTGGCGCCGTGGAAAAGCCACGCAGTTCTCAGGAAATGGAGCCACCCCCGTGATCCAGACGATCGGCCTTTCTCACCCAAACGGGCCGGCCCCTCAAAACCGCAGCGATGCACCGTTGCGGGACGCGGCGCAGAAGCTCGAGGCGAGCTTTCTCGCCGAGATGCTGAAGGCCGCCGGCGTCGGCGAGCAGATCGACGGCTGGGGCGGCGGCGTGGGTGAAGACCAGTTCGCCTCGTTCCTGCGCCAGGCGCAGGCCGACGAGATGGCGGCGACCGGCGGCATAGGCCTCGCCGAGAGCCTTTTCGAGGCGCTGAAGGAGCGTGCCGGTGCATAGCGACATCGAGACCGAGATCGAGACCCTGCTCGAGGCTGAGCGAAACGCCCTGCTCCTCGGCGACTTCGCGGCACTGTCCGATCTCGTGGCGCGCAAGCAGGCGCTCGTGGCGGAGCTGGCCGCGTCGGGCGTCGACGCATCCGCCCTTCGCCGGCTCCGCGCGATGGCGGAGCGCAACGCCGCGCTCCTCGAAGCGTCCATGCGCGGCCTCCGCGGCGTCTCGCGGCGCCTGAGCGAGATTAGGCGCGCCAACGGTCCGCTCTATACCTACGGACAGGACGGCGCCCAGCAGACCCTGGGCGCCTCCGCGGGATCGTTCGAACGGCGTGCCTGAACCCTGGCGCGAAATTCGTCGAATTGTACGAACTTTACCCCGGCTCCCTTTAAACACTCCTTAGTCAAAGCCGGTCAGAAGCTCGGCCTGTATCCGCAAGGATCGTCGCTCGCCGGAAATGCGGGCGCAGAATGTCAGAACGGCATGAACCCCGCCGATATGGCGGTTTCGCTCAATGGCGCAAAAGCGCCGAACCCAAGGAAACGAAAACATGTCCAGCATTCTGACGAACACCGGCTCGATGGTCGCGCTTCAGACCCTGAAGAACACGAACCAGAACCTCGAGACCGTGCAGCGCGAGATCTCGACCGGCAAATCGGTCGGCTCGGCCAAGGACAACGCCGCCGTCTGGGCCATCTCGAAGGTGATGGAAGCCGACGTGCAGGGCTTCAAGGCGATCAGCGACAACCTGTCCCGCGGTGAGTCCACCGTTTCGGTCGCCCGTGCCGCCGCGGAGACGACGACCGACCTTCTGACCCAGATGAAGGACAAGATCGCCCAGGCGCAGAACGTCAACGCCGACGAGGCCGCCAAGCTGCAGGCCGACATCGGCGCCCTGCGCGAGCAGGTCGGCCAGGTCGTCGGCGCCGCCCAGTTCAACGGCGTCAACCTCGTCGACGGGTCGACGGGCGGGTACAACGTCCTGTCGTCGCTCGATCGCGACGCGGCGGGCAACGTCGCCGCGAGCAGCATCACGATCGGCGCGCAGGACCTGTCCATCGGCGGCTACGTCGCTGCGGACGTGTTCGGCACCACCGCCGGCAAGTCGACCGCGGGCGACACCGCGGCGTTCTCGATCGATGACGCCGGCAACGCCGACCTTGTCATCGACGACACCAACCTGGCCGTGGGCGACAGCATCTCGCTCCGGATCGGTGACCAGACCGTGACGCACACCGTGTCGCAGTCCGACTTCGATGCCACGTCGACGTCCGCGGCCGTGGCCACCGGACTGCGCGACAAGATCGAAGATCTCGACATGGGTCTGACGGTCGACTACGACGCGACCGCTCCCGGCACCATCAACATCACCAACAACAGCGGCGAAGACCTCTCGGTCAATGCCCAGTACAGCAACGCCGGCGCCGGCGGTCTCGGGGTCATCTCGTCGATCGACGTGACCACCGATCCGGCCACGGCGCTTGCCTCGATCGAGACCGCGCTGCAGGTGTCGATCGATGCCGCCGCCTCCTTCGGTACGGCCGAGAACCGCGTCGAGACGCAGCAGGCCTTCGTCGGCAAGCTGATGGACTCGATGAAGGCCGGTATCGGCGCGCTTGTCGACGCCGACATGGAGGAAGCTTCTGCGCGTCTGCAGGCCCTGCAGGTCCAGCAGCAGCTCGGCATCCAGGCGCTGTCGATGGCCAACCAGGCCCCGCAGTCGCTGCTGTCGCTCTTCCGCTAAGACGACATCGAGGGGCGCCCACCGTGGCGCCCCTCTTTCCGCCGCGCGGAAGAAGCCGCGGGCGCTGAGGTTCCACGCTCCAGGAAGGATACGACGTGAACGCCTTCGACATGGCCCGAACGGCCTACAATTCGGACGCCGCGGTGCGGACCGACCGAGGCCTCGAATACGACGTCTTCGCCCGCATAACCGCGGCGCTGCGCAAAGCGACCGCGACCGCCGCCGAGAACTTCGCGGCCTTCGCCAAGGCCCTCGACGACAATCGCCGCCTCTGGACGATCATCGCGGGCGACGTCGCCGGCGCCGGCAACGGGCTTCCCCGGCAGCTCCGCGCCCAGGTCTTCTACCTCGCCGAGTTCACCATCACGCAGACCAGCCGCGTCCTCCGCGGCGAGGCCAGCGCCGACGTCCTCATCGAGATCAACACCATGATGATGCGGGGCCTGCGCGGGCAGGAGGCGGGCGCGTGAGCGGCCTCGTCCTCAAGCTCGGGCCGAAGGAGCGCGTGCTGATCAACGGCGCCGTCATCGAGAACGGCGACCGCCGGTCGCGGCTCTCGATCATGACCCCGGGCGCGAACATCCTGCGCCTGCGCGACGCCATCCACCCCGATCAGGCTACCACGCCCGTCCGGCGCGTTTGCTACATCGCCCAACTCGTCATCTCGGGCGACACCGAGGCCGACGATGCGCGGCCCCAGCTCATCAAGGGGATCGAGCAGCTGAGCCAGGTCTTCACCGACCGCGACAGCCGCATCCTGCTCGGTCAGGCGACGCAGGCCGTCATCGAGCGCCAGCACTACCAGGCGCTGAAGGCGCTGCGCAGCCTTCTCCCGCGCGAGGAGCGGCTTCTGGCCGTGCGGCCGGCGTGACCTACACGCCGGTCATCGCGGGGACCGGCAACGCCGGTTGGGCGTTCCTCCAGCGCACCCGCGAGACGCAGCAGGCGGCGTTCGACCAGTCGGCGCTGGTCGAGCGCGACACGGCCTACTTCGAGGCCAACGTCGGCAAGGTCCGCACCGCCGAGGAACTCGTGTCCGACTACCGGCTTCTCAAGGTCGCCCTCGGCGCCTTCGGCCTCGACGACGACATCAACTCCAAGTTCTTCATCCGGAAGGTGCTCGAGGAGGGCACGCTTTCCGACGACGCCTTCTCCAACAAGCTCGCCGACAAGCGGTATCACGCGATGTCGAAGGCGTTCGGCTTCGACCTTTCGCCGCCCCTCTCGGCGCTGTCGGACTTCGGCGCGAAGATCACGGCCGCCTACAAGGACCGGCAGTTCGAGGTCGCAGTGGGCGAGCAGGACCAGAACCTCCGTCTGGTCATGGGCTTCGACCGCGAGTTGCAGACCATCGCGACGAACGGTTCGAGCGAGAACTCGATGTGGTTCACGATCATGGCGACGCAGCCGGTCCGGAAAGTGTTCGAGGCAGCCTTCAACCTGCCCCTGGCCGTCGGCACGCTCGACATCGACCGGCAGCTCGAGATCTTCAAGGAGAAGGCCGAGGCGTTCTTCGGCACCTCGAACCCCGCCGACTTCCTCGACGGCGAGACCCAGGAAGAGCTGACGCGCCGCTTCCTCGTCCAGGCCGATCTTGGCGCCGGCATCTCGATCAACAGCCCGGGATCCATCGCCCTCACGCTGCTGCAGACACCCTCGCCCTACGGGCCGCTCTTCGGCTGAACCCCTCAGTACCGGTAGTGGTCCGGTTTGAACGGGCCCTCCGGCGCCACGCCGATATAGCTCGCCTGCTCGGGATCGAGCGGCGTCAGCTTGGCGCCGATCTTCTCGAGGTGTAGCCGCGCCACCTTCTCGTCGAGATGCTTCGGCAGCACGTGGACCCCCGGTGCATACTCCTCGTGCCGGGCCCAGAGCTCGATCTGGGCCAGCACCTGGTTGGCAAACGACGCCGACATCACGAACGACGGATGGCCCGTCGCGTTGCCGAGGTTCAGAAGCCGTCCCTCGGAGAGCAGGATGATGCGGTTGCCGCCCGGCATCTCGATCAGGTCGACCTGATCCTTCACCCGAGTCCACCTGTGGTTCTTGAGCGCAGCGACCTGGATCTCGTTGTCGAAGTGGCCGATGTTGCCGACGATCGCCATATCCTTCATCGCCCGCATGTGGTCGAGGCGGATGACGTCCTTGTTGCCGGTCGCGGTGATGAAGATGTCTGCCCTCGCCACGACGTCCTCGAGCAGCACCACCTCGAAGCCGTCCATCGCCGCCTGCAGCGCGCAGATCGGGTCGGCCTCGGTCACCATGACGCGGGCGCCGGCGCCGCGCAGCGACGCGGCCGAGCCCTTGCCGACGTCGCCGTAGCCGCAGACCACTGCGACCTTGCCCGCCATCATCGTGTCGGTGGCGCGGCGGATGCCGTCGACG
>CAYMRW010000014.1:0-17905 GCA_964392825.1 uncultured Rhodobacterales bacterium | reverse complement strand
CTGACGATGCCGTCGTGGCCCGCGGCGTTGTAGGGGTCGAGCGCCACGTCGGTCATCACCGCGAGATCGGGGACCGCGTCCTTGACCGCACGCGTCGCCCGGTTCGACAGGTTGTCGGGCGACCACGCCTCCTCGCAGCCGTCGGTCTTCAGCGCCGGGTCGATGTAGGGGAAGAGGCAGATCGCCGGGATGCCCAGGGACGCCGCCTCGCGCGCGGCGGCGACGATCCCGGCCACGGGGCGGCGGACCACGCCGGGCATCGACGGCACTGCGACCTCCGCGTCGCCCTCGGTCACGAAGAGGGGCCAGATCAGGTCGTCGGGCCCGAGCCGCGTCTCGCGCACCAGGCGCCGCAGCGCATCGGTGCGGCGCAGCCGGCGGAACCGGGCGGCGGGATACGGGGCGAGGGCCATCGCGCGTCTCCTCGGGCGTCTGTCGTCCTGCGGCGTGGCACGGAACGCGCCGTGCCTCAAGGCTGGCAAAGCTCGGGCGGCTCGGCTAAGCCGCGCCGGACCTTGCCGCTTGCCCGTCCGATGACGCCGACCCTCACCGACCTCCTGAACTTCCGGACGTTCTCCAGCGTCTGGTACTGGATCACGCTGGCGCTCGTCTGGACGTCCGCGAGCCACCGCCCCTTGGGCGTGCCCTACGACATGGTGCGTCGCGCCCGTCGCGGTCGCGACGGGGCGGGGGCCGACCTCCACCTCGTCGCGCTGACCTTCGCGCGGCGGCTGACCGCGGGGGTGGCGGCCGCGGCGGGCGCGATCGTCGCCACCGGCTCCGCGCTCGTCACGGCGCTCGTCATGCTGGCCACGCTCTACGGTTCCGAGCTGGCACAGGGCGTGGCGCTGATCGTGCTGCCGATGGGGCTCGTCGGGTGGATGAACCTGCGCACCGCGCGAACGATCGTGGCGGGCGGCGACCCGCAGCGGCACCTCAGGCGGCTGCGCGCCGCGACCAACGCGATCGCCCTCGTGACGCTCTTCCTGGCGGCGTTCTGGGGGACCTACGTCAACTTCGCAGCCTCCGTCCTCTGACCTCGTCGAGTGCGCGTTGACACGGCGCGGCGCGTCGTTAGGTCCCCGCCATGGCCCGCGATCACATCACCGTCGGCGGCGCGCCCGAAGGGTTCGACGCACGCCTCGTCGCCGCCGAGCTCGACAAGCGCGGCGTGCCCGTCGTGCACGTCGCCCGCGACGACAAGCGGGTCGCCGAAATGGCCGCGGCGCTCGCCTTCCTCGCCCCCGACGTGGCGGTGATCCGCTTTCCGGCGTGGGAGTGCCTGCCCTACGACCGCATTTCGCCCCGTGCCGAGGTCTCGGCCGACCGCATGGCGACGCTGGCGGCAATCGGCTCCGGGCTGCCGGCCCGGTGCGTCGTCCTGACCACGGTCAACGCCATCACGCAGCGCGTGCCGCCGCGCGAGGTCGTGCGCGAGGCCGCGTTCAGCGCGCGCGTCGGTCACCGGATCGACGAGGAGGCGCTGCGTACCTATTTCGCCCGCATGGGTTTCAGCCAGGCGCCGACGGTGGCGGAGCCCGGCGACTACGCGATCCGCGGCGGCATCATCGACGTCTGGCCGCCGGGGCAGCCGGCGCCCGTCCGGCTCGACCTCTTCGGCGACGAGCTCGAGGGCGCGCGTCGCTTCGACCCGGCGACGCAGCGCACGAGCGAGACGCTCTCGCGCGTGGAGCTGGCCCCGGTCTCGGAGGTGATCCTCGACGACGCCTCGATCACCCGCTTCCGCCAATCCTATCGTGCCGAGTTCGGCGCGACCGCCGACGACCCGCTCTACGAGGCGGTGTCGGCCGGGCGGAAGCACGCCGGAATGGAGCACTGGCTGCCGTTCTTCCACAAGCGGCTCGACACGCTCTTCGACTACTTGCCCGACGCCACCGTCTGCCTCGACCACGACGTGCCGGCGGCGCGCGAGGCGCGCTGGGCGCTCGTCGCCGACGCCTACGAGGCGCGCGCCGACGGGCAGGGGGCCCGCGGACGTCACGACAGCGTCTACAAGCCCTGCAGACCCGAGCTTCTCTACCTCGACGACGCGGCCTGGACGCATGGGCTCGCGGAGCGGCGCGTCCTCCGCTTTGAGCCGCTGCCGCAGCCGACAGGCCCCGGCGTCATCGACGCGGGCGGGCGCATCGGCCGCAATTTCGCGCCCGAGCGGCAGCAGGAGAACGTCAGCCTGTTCAACGCGCTGGCGGGTCATATCGAGGAGCGGCGCAAGAAGGGCCCGGTCGTGATCGCCAGCTACTCCGAGGGCTCGCGCGAGCGCCTCGAGGGGCTCCTGCAGGACCAGGACGTGCCCGGCGCGAGGCAGGTGCGCGACATCCGCGACGTGCCCGACGAGCGGGGCGGCCTCTACCTCGGCATCTGGGGGCTGGAACACGGGTTCGAGGGGCCGTTCGGCGACACCCGGCTCACCGTCATCTCCGAGCAGGACGTTCTGGGCGACCGGCTGGTGCAGACCGGCAAGCGCAAGCGGCGGCGCGCCGAGAACTTCCTGACCGAGCACCAGAGCCTTTCGCCCGAGGATCTGGTCGTGCACGTCGACCACGGCATCGGCCGCTACCGCGGACTCGAGGTGCTCGAGGCGCTGGGCGCCGAGCACGAGATGATCCACATCGAGTATGCGGGCGGCGACCGCCTCTATCTGCCGGTCGAGAACATCGAGCTTCTCAGCCGCTACGGGCACGAGGAGGGGCTGCTCGACCGCCTCGGCGGCGGCGCATGGCAGGCCAAGAAGGCCAAGATGAAGGCGCGGATCCGCGAGATCGCGGACCGCCTCATCCGCATCGCCGCGGAGCGTCTCCTGCGGTCGGCCCCGATCCTCGAGCCACCCGAGGAGATGTGGAACGCCTTCTGCGCGCGCTTCCCCTACGAGGAGACCGAGGATCAGCTGACCGCGATCGAGGACACGCTGACCGACCTCGCGGCGGGCGTCCCGATGGACCGCCTGATCTGCGGCGACGTCGGCTTCGGCAAGACGGAAGTCGCGATGCGCGCCGCCTTCGTCGCCGCGATGTCGGGTCAGCAGGTCGCGGTCATCGCGCCGACGACACTCTTGTCGCGGCAGCATTTCGCCAGCTTTTCCGAACGCTTCCGGGGCTTTCCGATGGAAGTGCGTCAGCTTTCGCGCTTCGTTTCCGCGAAGGACGCGGCCGACACCCGCAAGCGCCTCGCCGAGGGGTCGGTCGACATCGTCGTCGGCACGCACGCGCTCCTCTCTAAGCAGACGAAGTTCCGCGATCTCGGCCTCCTCGTCATCGACGAGGAGCAGCACTTCGGCGTCACTCACAAGGAGCGGCTGAAGGCCCTGCGCTCCGACGTGCACGTTCTCACCCTCACGGCGACGCCGATCCCGAGGACGCTGCAGATGTCGCTGACGGGCGTGCGCGATCTCTCCATCATCGGCACGCCGCCCGTCGACCGGCTGGCGATCCGCACGTACGTCAGCGAGTTCGACGCGGTGACCGTACGCGAGGCGCTTCTGCGCGAGCACTATCGCGGCGGCCAGTCGTTCTACGTCGTGCCGCGCGTCGCCGACCTGCCAGAGGTGGAGGCGTTCCTGCGCGAGCAGGTGCCCGAGGTCTCCTTCGTCACGGCGCACGGACAACTGGCGGCGGGCGAGCTCGACCAGCGAATGAACGCCTTCTACGACGGGCAGTACGACGTGCTCCTGGCCACCACCATCGTCGAGTCGGGCCTCGACATCCCGACGGCGAACACGATGATCGTGCACCGGGCCGACATGTTCGGATTGGCGCAACTCTACCAGATCCGGGGCCGCGTCGGGCGCTCCAAGACACGCGCCTACGCCTACCTCACGACGAAGCCCCGTGGGCGGCTGACCGCGACGGCCGACAAGCGCCTGAAGGTGCTGGGCTCGCTCGACAGCCTCGGCGCCGGCTTCAACCTCGCGAGCCAGGACCTCGACATCCGTGGCGCCGGCAACCTCGTCGGCGAGGAGCAGTCGGGGCACGTGCGCGAGGTCGGCTACGAACTCTACCAGTCGATGCTCGAGGAGGCGATCGCCAAGCTGAAGAGCGGCGAGCTTGGCGACCTCCCGGACGAGGGCGAGACCTGGGCGCCGCAGATCAATCTCGGCGTCCCGGTCCTGATCCCGGAGGCGTACGTCCCCGACCTCGACGTCCGCCTCGGCCTCTACCGAAGGCTGTCGGAGCTGACGACGAAGGTCGAGCTCGAGGGGTTCGCGGCCGAGTTGATCGACCGCTTCGGCAAGCTGCCGAAGGAGGTGAACACGCTCCTCGTCATCGTGCGCATCAAGGCCGAGTGCAAGAAGGCCTGCATCGCCCGGCTCGACGGCGGCCCCAAGGGCGTGACCGTGCAGTTCCACAGCGACAAGTTCCCCAGGCCCGAGGGGCTGGTCGAGTTCCTGAAGGAGCAGGACGGGCTCGCCAAGATCCGGGACAACAAGGTCGTCGTCCGGCGGGACTGGTCGCGCGAGAGCGACAAGATCAAGGGCGCGTTCGCGATCGCCCGGGACCTGGCGCAGAAGGCCAAGGCCCCGGAGCGGGCGAAGGCGAGCTAGGCCGTCCGCGTCAGCTCTCGTCCGACCGGCCCATGGGGCGCTCGGGCACCCGCTCGTCGCCGAAGTCGGCATCCTCGGAGTAGACGTCCTCGCCCGCCGGGATGTGCCGGCCGCTCGCCGAGATGTTGGCGTCGTCGGCTTCCTCGGACATGGCCACGTCGGCCGGGATGGCGCCGTTCAGCCATTCCTCGACCTGCTCGGCGGCCTCCGCCCGCGTGAGGTCGTTGGTGCGGGCGATGTAGACCTCGAACGCCTCGCGCTCGCCATCGACGGCGAGGACGTCCACCTCCTCGGTTCGCGGCCAGCGCTGAACGATCGCCTCCGCGAAAGCGGGCCAGTTCGCCGAAACCTTTTGCCACTCCATTCGCCTCTCCTCCGTTCGCGTCGCGGCGCGGTCAGTCCGAACCGCCCTCCTCCACCCACCAGATGTCGGGCTGGAAGCCGATCCAGTCCCCGTACAAAGGTATCGTGTCGGGATAGCTTAGCGCCGCATCGTGGGCGATGTAGGCCTCGGGCTCGTACCAGATCGGGATGACGTAGCGCCCGGCCGTCAGCACCCGGTCGAGTGCGCGGACCGCGGCCACGAATCCCTCCCGGCTCTCGGCGCGGAGCATCGCCTCGATCATCGCGTCGATGGCCTCGGACTTGACCCCCATCCAGTTGCGCGAGCCGGGCTGGTCCGCGGCCGCGGACCCCCAGTAGAGCCGCTGCTCGTTGCCGGGGCTGAGCGAGAGGGCGCGGACATGCCAGGCCATGTCGAAGTCGAACTCCTGCGTCCGCTCGTTGTACTGGGCGCTGTCCACGGTCGTCACCCGCGGCGCGATCCCGAGCCGGCGCAGGGCGCTGACGAAGATGTCGACGATCTGCTGCGTCTCTGTGGCGCCCTGGCTGAGCAGGATCTCGAAGGTCAGCGGCCGCCCTTCGGCGTCGCGCATGACGCCGTCCTGCACCGTCCACCCCGCCTCCGCCAACAGGTCGAGGGCGCCCGAGATGCCGGCCCGGTTCCGCTCGCTGCCGTCGGAGACCGGCAGTTCGTAGCCCTCGAGCGTCCCCGGCGGCAGGGTGTCGGCGAAGGGCGCGAGCAGATCGGCGACCCTGCCGGTCGCCGGGCCGTCCGTCATGCCGAGTTCGGAGTTCGAGAAATACGATGTGATCCTCGGCATCTCGCCGCCATTCAGAACCTGGTTTATGAACTCGAAGTTGAAGGCTCGGATCATCGCTTCGCGCACGCGCCAGTCGGCGAAGGCCGGCCGCCGCGTGTTCATGACGAGCCCCTCTATGCCCGAGGGCCGCCCGTGCGGGATAACCGACTTGACGACGTCGCCGCGTGCGACCGCCGGGAAGTCGTAGCGGGTTTTCCACGCCGCCGCGTTGCCCTCGCGGTAGCTGTCGATGTCGCCCGCCTTGAACGCCTCGAAGACGACGTCGCCGTCGCCGAAATAATCGTAGCGGATGGTCCCGATGTTGTGCTGCCCGCGGTTGAACGGCAGGTCGGCGCCCCACCAGTCGGGGTCGCGGTCGAGCTCGATGTAGCGCCCGGGTTCGAAGTCGCCGATGACATAGGGGCCCGATCCGATCGGCACCGGGTCGAACCCGCTTTCCGAGAAGTCGCGCCCTTCCCATTGCGCCTTCTGCAGGACCGGGCGCAGGCCTAGGATCAAGGGAAGCTCGCGGTCCTCCTCGGAGAACGTGAAGCGCACGGTGCGCTCTCCCGTGGCCTCGGCCGAGGCGACCTTGGTCCAGGCGGTCTGGTAGCGCGGGTGGCCCTCGGTGCCGAGCGTCTCGAAGGACCAAAGCACGTCTTCCACCGTGACGGGCGACCCGTCCGAGAACGTCGCGTCTTCGCGCAGGGTGAACTCCACCCAAGAGCGATCGGGCGGTGTCTCGACCGATTCGGCGAGGAGGCCGTAGAGGGTGAACGGTTCGTCCCAGCTGCGCCCCATGAGCGACTCGAACACGTAGGCGCGCACGCCGTACGGCGCGTTGCCCTTTAGGACGTGAGCGTTGAGGCTGTCGAAACTTCCGGGCTCGCCGAACACGATGCGTCCGCCAGCGGGCGCGCCGGGATCTACGTAGGGCAGGGCCTCAAAATCTGGGGGGAGAGCAGGGTCGCCGTACATAGCTATGCCATGAGCGGGCTCCGCCATCACAACCAAACCGGGTATTGACGTTCCCGCTGCAACTGCCAAAGAAAGCGCGGCAATGCCTCGTAGCCATGCCCGTGCCATCGCTGCCCCCGTCTGGTCCTGCCTCGGGCCGGAGCGTAGGCAGGCATGCGAGCCATTACAAACTTTTAGCTTGGACCAACGCGGCCGCCGGCGTATATTCCCGTTACTGCTCGATAGGTTTCTTGCCTGTATGAAACCTGCCTCAACAACTTAGCGCCCGCCTCGTGCGGGCGCTTTTTTTTCTTGCCCCCGATCTTTCGTTCGCGCACGCGGCGCTGCATTTTGCAGGGGCAGAAACGGGGGACCGGCATGAGCCTTCAGGGAAAGACCGCGATCGTCACCGGCTCGAACTCGGGGATCGGCCTTGGCGTAGCACGGGCTCTGGCGCAGTCCGGCGCCGACGTCGTGCTGAACTCATTCACCGACCGCGACGAAGACCATGAGCTTGCCCGAAGCATTGCGGAGGAGACGGGCGTCACCGCCCGCTACATCCCGGCCGACATGTCGAAGGCAGAGGATTGCCGGCGGCTCGTCGAGAGCGCGAAAGCGTGCGACATCCTGGTGAACAACGCCGGCATCCAGCACGTGGCGCCGATCCCGGAGTTCCCGACGCCGCAATGGGACGCGATCATCGCCATCAACCTCTCCTCGGCGTTCCACACGACAGCGGCCGCTCTGCCGATGATGCGCGCGGCCGGCTGGGGCAGGGTGGTGAACGTCGCCTCCGCTCACGGGCTCACCGCGTCGCCCTACAAGTCGGCCTACGTCGCCGCCAAGCACGGCGTCGTCGGCCTCACCAAGGTCACGGCGCTCGAGACGGCGGAGGAGCCGATCACCGCGAACGCCGTCTGCCCGGGCTACGTGCTGACCCCGCTCGTCGAGGAGCAGATCCCTGACACCATGCGCGAGTACGGCAAGGACCGCGAGACGGTGATCCGCGAGGTGATGCTCGCGCGCCAACCCTCGAAGCAGTTCGCCACGGTGGAGCAGATGGGCGGTACCGTCGTGTTCCTCTGCTCGCCTGCGGCAGACCAGATCACCGGCACGACGATCAGCGTCGACGGCGGCTGGACCGCGCTCTAGAGGGTGGCCGCGCCCGTCCGCATCAACCTCGCGCTTCAGGGCGGCGGCGCGCACGGGGCCTTCACCTGGGGCGTTCTCGACCGCCTCCTCGACGAGGAGGGGGTGGAGGTTGCCGCCATCTCGGGGACCTCGGCAGGGGCCATGAACGGCGCCGCCTTCAAAGCGGGGATCATCTCGGGCGGGCGCGAGGCGGCGCGGACCAACCTCGACTGGCTCTGGGGCCAGATCATGGCCATCAACGACATGCGCCTGGCGAGCTGGCTGACGCAGCTGAACCCGGCACCGTCGGCGATCACGCGGGCCATCGAGTATTCGGTGCCGTACTCGGCGATGGACGCGCTGACCCGCGTCGTCAGTCCCTACAGCTATGGCGTCTTCTACCAGAACCCGCTGCGCCGGATCGCCGAGCGGTTCCACTGGGACGAGGTCTGCTCGTCGGATGGCCCCCGCCTCTTCGTCGGCGCCACCAACGTGCGCACGGGAAAGATCCGGGTCTTCACGGGAGACGAGATCGATACCGACGTCATCCTCGCCTCGGCCTGCCTGCCGACGATCTTCCAGGCGGTGGAGATCCCCGACCCCGCCACCGGCCGCTGCGAGGCCTACTGGGACGGCGGCTACACCGGCAACCCGGCGCTGTTCCCGCTCTTCGACCGCGACCTTCCCGACGACATCGTGATCGTCAACATCAACCCGATCGAGCGCAGTGACGTGCCGCGGACGCCGCAGGAAATCATGAACCGCGTCAACGAGATCGGGTTCAATTCGTCGCTGCTGCGTGAACTCAGGGCGATCAGCTTCGTCAAGCGGCTGATCGCCGAAGGCCGGATCGAGCGGACGGCGATGAAGGACGTGCTGATCCACATGATCGCCGACGACGCCCTGATGAACGAGCTCAGCGTCGCCACCAAGCTGGTCCCGTCCCCCTACGTCATGCAGACGCTGAAAGGCGCGGGCCGGAACGCTGCGGAGGCCTTCCTCGCCGCGCACGGGGCACATCTCGGCCGAGAGGGCACGGTCGACCTGCAGGACATGTTCGCCTAGGCGTCGATGCGGTCGCGCAGCCGCATGACCTCGGCGACCTGCGGCACCTCGCGGTCGGGATAGACGAGGCCGGCCGAGATGATGAGCTTGGCGGCGTCCTCGACCGACATCTCGAGGTCGACGATGTCGCGCTCCGGCACGAACAGAAGGAAGCCCGAGGTCGGGTTCGGGGTGGTCGGCAGGAACAGCGACAGCATGTTGCCGCGGCCCGGCTCGAGCGACTGCGCCACCTCTCCCTTGGCGGCGGTCGACACGAAGGCGATGGCCCAGAGGTCGCGCCGGGGGTACTCGACCAGGACGACGCGGTCGAACGACCGCTCCGACTGGGCGAAGACCGTCTCGGCGATCTGCTTGAGGCCGCCATAGACCGACCGGACGATCGGCGTCCGCGCGACCAGCCCCTCGGCCCAGCGGATCAGCGAGCGGCCGATGAAGCCCTTCGCGAACCAGCCGATGGTGATGGTGAAGAGCAGAAAGAAGATGACGCCGACGCCGCGCAGATTGATGCCGATGTACTGCTCGGGGCGCAGGCGATTGGGAACGAGCGGCAGCACGAAGCTGTCGACCCAGCCGACGAACGTCCAGAGGAGCCAGATCGTCAGCGATATCGGCGCGATGACGACGAGGCCGGTGAGGAAGCTCGCGCGAAGGCCCATGAGGAAGGTACGACGAGGAGCGGGGCGCTTCGTCTCGTCGAAAGGCGTGGTCATCTCGTTACGGTCTCGCTCTTGACGCGCTGAATGTAGGCCGTCGCCGCTGCACCCACAACGTTCTAGGGCGTGACACCCTGACCGGCAGCGCGGAGATCGGCGATCTCGACGGCAATCAGGGCCGCGAGCCGCGCGTTGTGAACGACGAGTGCCACGTTCGTCTCGAGCGACCGGCCGTCCGTCAGGCCGTGAATCCGCGACAACAGGTAGGGCGTCAACGCCTTGCCCTCGACCCCGTCGCGCCGCGCCTCGGCCACGGCCCGCTCGATCAGCGGCTCGAGGTCCGTCCGCGGGATCTCGTGCTCGGCCGGCACGGGGTTCGCGACCAGCTGCCCGCCTGCGAGGCCCAGATCCTGCCGCATCACGTGGGCCATCGCGATGCCGCGCGGATCGTCGATGCGCAGGGGGGCCGGCAGGCCGCTGTCCCGCGACCAGAAGGCCGGGAACGCGTCCTGCCCGACGGCGATGACCGGAACCCCCAGGGTTTCGAGCATCTCCAGCGTCGCCGGTAGATCCAGGATCGCCTTGGCGCCCGCCGCGACGACGCTGACCGGGGTCGTCGCCAGTTCGTGCAGGTCCGCTGAAACGTCGAAGCTCTCGCGCGCGCCGCGGTGGACGCCGCCGATGCCGCCGGTGGCGAACACCTCGACGCCTCCACGCCAGGCGGCGATCATCGTCGCCGCGACCGTCGTCGCGCCGGTGCCGCCCGTGGCGATCGTGACCGCGAGATCGGCGCGCGAGATCTTGGCGGCGTCGGTACGCTCCGCCAGCCCCGCGATCTCCTCCGGTGTCATGCCGACGTGCAGACGCCCGTCGAGGACGGCGATGGTGGCCGGCACGGCGCCGCCGGCGCGGATCGCCGCCTCGACCGCCAGCGCCGTCTCGATGTTGCGCGGCGCCGGCATGCCATGGGTGATGATGGCGCTTTCGAGGGCGACGACCGCGCCGCCGCCGGCCAGGGCGTCGGCGACCTCTTCTGAGAGGATCGGTGCGGCCGAGATCATGAGGCGGCACCGCCCGCGACGAAGTCGGCCGCAGCCTCCTGCGCAGAGGCGAAGGCGCGGTCCGGGGACTCGCCGCGTGCCTCGGCGGCGATGTGCGCGGCCATGAACGTATCGCCAGCGCCCGTCACCCGCGTGACCATGACCGGGGGCGGGCGCACCTCGCGGACCCCCTCCACGGTGCCCTCCGCGGCCGGCGAGGCGCCGTCGGTGACGATCGCGCGCGCGGCGCCGCGGGCGATCAGGCCCTCCGCTGCGGCGGCCGCCGTCATGAAGGTGCGTCGCGCGATCAGTCCGGCCTCCTCGCGATTGACGTAGAGCGTCGCGCGCGGATGGCCGAGGAGCGGCTGCAGCCGTTCGGCCTTGCCCGGCGAGGCGGGCGCCAGCCGCAGATCGGCCTCGGCGAAGGCGGGGTCGCCCGCGATCTCGGCCAGCAGCGCCTCGGTCAGGTTGCCGTCGAGCGCGACGAAGCCGTCCCAGGGCGTTCGCGCCGAACCGAGCCGACCGTCCCGCAGGGGGCGCAGGATCTTGTCCCCGGCCGACTCGAGCGAATGCGCGTCGGCAATCGCGGCGATCAGGCCGTTCGCGCCCTCGATCGCCATGTAGACGTCGGTCGGCAGATCCTCTGAGACGTAGACGTACCCGGTCTCCATTCCGTGCGCCTCTGCCGCCTGCAGGAGGTCGAGGCCGTTGTCGTCGTTGCCGAGCGCGGTAAGCAGGATGGGGCGGAGCCCGAAGCGGGACAGGGTCACGGCGATGTTCATGGCGACGCCGCCAGGCTGGCGGACGATGCGCCCGGGCAGGTCCGATCCGACCCGCATGTGCCCGGCAGCGCGGCCGATAACGTCCCAGAGGACCGAACCGATGCAGAGGATTTCGACGACGGCCATCGTGCAGGTGTTTGCGACAGGCGCCATACCGGGGCAAGCGTCGCTTGCCGACAACGCGCGTCTGTCGCCTTCGCCGATCCAGGGTACCGGGCAGGGGGCACGGTTCTGCCTTGCGCCACGCCCGATCTTCGGCTAACGCCACGCGCACTTCACAGGCGGGGCATGGGCCATGGCGGGGGAGACATCCCCGTCGGTCCGCCGGTTGGGCCTTTGGCCTAAGCGCTCCGCCGAGGTTCGAAACCGGAAAGGAACCCGCGATGGCGCTGCCCGAGTTCTCGCTGCGCCAGCTTCTCGAAGCTGGCGTCCATTTTGGCCACCAGACCGCACGCTGGAACCCGCGGATGTCGGAGTACATCTACGGGGACCGGAACGGCATCCACATCATCGACCTGACGCAGACGGTGCCGCTTCTCGACCAGGCGCTGCAGGTCGTCCGCGAGACCGTGGCCAAAGGCGGCCGCATCCTCTTCGTGGGCACCAAGCGCCAGGCGCAGCGATCCGTGGCCGAGGCGGCCGAAAAGTGCGCGCAGTACTACATGAACCACCGCTGGTTGGGCGGCACGCTCACGAACTGGAAGACGGTGAGCCAGTCCATCGCCCGGCTGAAGTCGGTCGACGAGCAGATGGTCGAGGGCGCCGAGGGCCTGACCAAGAAGGAACGCCTGGGTATGGAGCGCGAGCAGCAGAAGTTGCAGGCCTCCCTCGGCGGCATCCGCGACATGGGCGGGGTGCCGGACCTTCTGTTCGTGATCGACGTGAACAAGGAGGATCTGGCCATCGCCGAGGCGAAGAAGCTCGGGATCCCGGTCGTGGCCGTCGTCGACACGAACTGTTCGCCCGCGGGCGTGGATCACGTGATTCCCGGCAACGACGACGCCGCGCGCGCGATCTCGCTCTACTGCGACCTCGTCAGCCGCGCCGCGCTCGATGGCATGTCGGCGCAGCTTGGCGCGGCCGGCGTCGATGTCGGCGCCCTCGAGGAGGCGGCGCTCGAGGAGGCGGCCCTGGAGGAGTCGGCCGCGGCGCGGGAAGGTGCCGAGCCTGCGCCGGCACCGAGCGACGAGGCGGTCCGCAACGATGCCATCGCCAAGGACGCTCCCTACGAGCTCGAGAACAAGGGCTGAAGCGCCTCCTACCTGCTTTGCGACGGACGGGACGGCGGCAGCGTCCGCCCTCCGCCATGAACTTCGAGAAGGACCACAGACGATGGCGATCACGGCCGCACAAGTGAAGGACCTCCGCGAGAAGACGGGCGCGGGGATGATGGACGCGAAGAAGGCCCTGACCGAGACCGACGGGGACATGGAAGCTGCCGTCGACTGGCTGCGCACCAAGGGCCTTGCCAAGGCCGCGAAGAAGTCCGGCAGGACGGCGGCCGAGGGTCTCGTCGCCGTTCGCGTGGGCTCGGGCCGCGGAGTCGCGATCGAGGTGAACTCAGAGACCGATTTCGTGGCGAAGAACGCCGAGTTTCAGGAGATGGTGGCCGCCATCGCCGAGGCGGCGCTTTCCGCCCGCGACCTCGACGAGCTGCGCGGCATGACCCTCGACGGAAAGTCCGTCGAGGACACGGTCACAGAGAAGATCGCCAAGATCGGCGAGAACCTCGGACTTCGCCGGATGATCTCGCTAGAGGGTGAGAACGTCGTCTCGTACGTGCACAACGCCGCCGCTCCGGGGATGGGCAAGATCGGCGTCCTGGTCGCGTTCACCGGCGACGACGAGGCCGTGGCCCGGCAAATCGCCATGCACATCGCCGCGGTCAATCCCGCGGCCCTGAGCGAGGACGACTTGGACCCGGCGCTCGCCGATCGCGAGCGGGCCGTGCTGAGCGAACAGGCCCGCGAATCCGGCAAGCCCGAGCAGGTCATCGAGAAGATGATCAATGGGCGGATGAAGAAGTTCTATGCCGAGAACACGCTTCTGAACCAGGCTTTCGTGGTCAATCCCGACGTCACCGTCGGTGCTGCGGCGGAGGCGGCGGGCATCGCCGTGACGGGTTTCCAGCGCCTCGAGGTGGGCGAAGGGATCGCGCGCGAAGAAGAAGACTTCGCCGCCGAGGTCGCCAAGGTGGCCGGCGGCTGAACGGAAATCGCGGCGCGGATCCGTTCGCCGGACCCGCGCCGCGCCAGACGGGCCGCGCCACCCATGGGGATGAGCAAGAGGCGCGTCCGTCTGTCAACCGGGAGCGCTGCGGGAATACGCAGGTCACCGACCGCCGGGTTGCCCCGAATGGCGCCGCCTTTCCTGTAATCTCAGGCGGTTTGGCGCTTCTGTTCCTGGCGGAATGCCGTTTGCCAGAACGCCCTGACCGTCGCACCTTACCCTGCGTCGCTACAGTCCGGATTTCCTTACCCCAAGGTAAACTTCAGGGCCGGACCACGAAGATCTGGTTCTGTATCGACGCCTTGAAGACCGCCTGCGCCGTCGTCTCGACGTTGAGAGCTTCCCGCGCAAGCCGCAGGTGCTTCTCGACGGTCGCGGTGGTTAGCCCTAGGATCGTGGCGATATCCTGCGTCGTCTTGCCGTCGCCGACCCATTCCAGCGCTTCCCGCTGCCGCTCGGTCAGGTGTCTCCGGCCGTGATAGGGGAGGTTCGTCATCCGCAGATGCGCGACGTTGTTGACGAGCTCTATCTCGCGTCCGTGCCTGGCCCAGATCCCGTCCACGGCCGACTGATCGAGGCCCATCCGGGCGGCGAGGGCGATGGCGCCGCGCGAGCGCACCGACTGGTCCTTGAAGCTGATCGTGTAACCAGCATTCAACCCACGCGAGAGATTGAAGTCGGCGACCCGGCGTTCCTCCGGCGTCAGTTCGTCGAGGTGGGCCTGCCAGGTCGACCACGAGCGGCTGCCGGTATGGGTCGACGCCCACCGAACCATCGGCGCATGAAGGTACAGCCGCCCATCGACGAACTTCGAGATGTATTCGTGGTCGTGATTGCTGAGGAACAGGACGTCATCCGTGTCGCCGTACGAATTCGCCGTCCTGAAGCGGGTGAACCCGTAGAGCAGTCGGTCGAAGCCGTAGCCGTCCATCGCCTCGAGAAGCTGCGTCCACGTCGTCTCGATCGAGTCCGATCGGACGATCGCGTCTAGTCGCTCGATTATGTCCATGCCCGCCGGCCCCCCAAACCTGGCCGAACTCGACCGGGTCGCCGTATCGCCCGCATGACCAGGCGTGACACGCACGGGACGGATACGGCCCTGATCGAACGCCACGACACTAGGCGCCGCGCTTCCCTGATGTCGAGATCATCATGATCGACATAATACTGCTTAGACGAATCCTTACGGCGTTTCGGAGGAGCGGTCCGTCGGGCTCACCCCGCTGAACTCGCTCGGCAGGATGACGGTGAACGTGCTGCCCTGGCCGGGGGCACTTTCGATCCGCAGACGGCCCCTGTGCCGGCTCACGATGTGCTTGACGATCGCGAGGCCCAGCCCGGTGCCGCCCAGCTCCCGCGATCGATGCGTATCGACGCGATAGAATCTCTCCGTCAGCCTCGGAATGTGCAGCGGGTCGATGCCCGGCCCGCGATCGCGGACCGAGATGCGGACGGACGGCGCCCGCAGCACCGGATCGCGCTCGTTTGATGTGATGGCCACGGTGATCTGGCCGTCTCGACCCCCGTACTTGATGGCGTTCTCGAGGAGGTTCGTGAAGACCTGGAACAGCTGATCCGGATCGCCCGGAAGCGTCACGGGCCTCGCGCTGACGGCGCGATGCACGCGGGCACCGTGCGTCTCCGCGATCTCGCGGAGCGCGGAGATCACCGCGTCGATCAGGCCCGTGATCTCGATTTGCAGCGTCGGGCGGATGCGCTCCTCGCTCTCGACGCGGCTGAGCGAAAGCAGATCGCGGACGAGGCGGTTCATGCGCGCCGCTTCCTGCCCCATGATCGTCAGGAACCGCTCCCGCGCAGCCTCGTCGTGTCGCGCGGCGCCGTGCAGCGTCTCGATGAACCCCATCATGGCGGTCAAGGGCGTCCGCAGCTCGTGGCTGACGTTCGCGACAAAATCTCGGCGTATCTGGCTCGCCTCCTCGGTGGCCGTCGCGTCCTCGAACGTCATAAGAGCACCTGTCCCGTCGAGAAGTTCGACCGGGGCAATCGTCACGTTCCAGGTGGCATCGCGCTGCGCCTCCCGCGTCAGATACCGCGCCTGTTCAGCCGTGTGGTTGCGCAAGACATGCTCGACGCAGTCGAGAAGCGAAGGTTGGCGCAGCACGGTAATGTAGTGGCGCCCCAGAAGCCCATCGCCGAAGAGCCGGCGTGCACCCTCGTTCTTGGCGAGCACGCGCTCATCGGAGCCTACCAGAACCTGCGGGAGCGGAACGGCCTCGAGAAGGCCCTTGATCAGTTCGGGTACGGCCGACATCCAAGATCCTGCCGTGACCCTACGGGCATCGGGACTTCTTCCTCACCGATTGGGTGGAGATCCGTCGAGGCATCCAGCGCGAGGCGGCTTTGCCTCTGTATTTCTTCGGACCATCATCGTAACGTGATCGAGATGTGGGGCGAAATTGCGGGCTTTGCATTGACGCTATGGCGGTACGTTGGGGTCTTGGATGAACAGACCGGCATTTGGTGAGCATCGTCCCTTCTCGGAACCCGCGATGGGTCCGGTCGTCATGCTCGCGGTCGGGGACGGATTCTCCAGCGATGCCGTTCGCGAGGCGGCGTCGGCGAACACCGCGTTCGCCGACTATGCCGACGTCACGCGCGAGCTGATGCATGCTTTGCGTCCGCAAATCGTTATATCGTCGATGCTTGCGCGCAACTTCGACTGCGTCGACTTGGCCGGTCGGCTCTCTGCCATCGGTTTCCGGGGGACGTACCGGCTCATCGGTCATGGCATGCCCGAGCCCGAACTCATCGTGCGAGAGTTGCGATCGCTCTTCCCGGGGCTGGAGGTCGATCTCGCCATCAGCGTTTGACGGACGCGAAGGCGTTTCATTCGACGCGCCGGAGCTCGCGGCGGTAGCGCCCGATCCGGTCGCGATAATGCTCCGCCGCCGCCGCGCATTGCGCCGAACCCTCTGGCCCGAGCGTCCGGACGACGCGGGCAGGCGCACCGATCACGAGCGAGCCCTCCGGGATCTGGTTTCCCTCCGTGATCAGCGCCCCGGCGCCGACGAGGGAGCCGCGCCCGATGCGCGCGCCATTGAGGACGATGGCGCCCATTCCGATCAGGGCTCCGTCCTCGATGACGCATCCGTGCAGCATCACCTTGTGCCCGATGGTGCAGTTCTCGCCGATGAGGAGAGGATAGCCGGGGTCGGTATGGAGCACCGAATTGTCCTGCACATTGCTCCCCGCGCCGACGTCGATCGGTTCGCTGTCGCCGCGGAGCGTGGCGCCGAACCAGACCGAGACGCCGGACGCGATGCGAACATCCCCGATCAGATTGGCGTCGGGCGCGATCCAGTAGTCCTCTCCCGCCGGCAGAACCGGCGCCTTGTTGCCCAGCGCATAGAGCGTCATCTGATCTCCTCAAATTCGGCCTGGAGGCTTCGAACGTGCGGCAGAAGCCCCGGCTGCTGCGAGCGGCGCAGCCGTTCCGCCGCCACAATGGCCCGGAGCTTTTTCTCGGTCGCATCGAGGTCGTCATTGATGAGGACGTATTCGTACTCCGACCACCGGCTGATCTCGTCCCAGCTCTTGAGCATGCGACGCCCGATGACGTCTGCGCCGTCCTGACCGCGCGCCTCGAGGCGACGCCTCAGCTCGGCGATCGACGGCGGCAGAAGGAAGATCGACAGAACCCCGTCGCGCAGCGGTCCGTTCTTGATCTGCTGGGCGCCCTGCCAGTCGATGTCGAACAGGACGTCCCTGCCCCGCTCCACCGCGTCGACGACCGGCGCCTTGGGCGACCCGTAATAGTTCCCGAAGACGTTCGCATGCTCGAGCATGCCGTCCCCGTCGACCCACTGGCGAAAGGTCTCGACACCGACGAAGTGGTAGTCATGGCCATCCGTCTCGCCCTCCCGCGGCGGGCGCGTCGTCGCGGACACGGAGAACTCGATCGACGCGTCCCAGGCGCGAAGCCGCCGGGCCAGCGTCGACTTCCCCGCGCCCGAGGGGGAAGACAGGATGATGAGTAGACCGCGACGCATCACCATGCCGCCCGCCCTTTGGCCCGGCGCGAAACGATTAACCTTTGATTGGATTCAAGAAGGACTTTCATGCCGGTCGTCGAGTATTAAGGGGCAGTTAACGATCGACGGAACACCAGTTGAACAGCGGTGAGCGGCGCAGGCCGACAGACCGCAGCGAGGCCGAACGTGACCGACGCCACAGAGAAGACGCCCGAAGCCAACCTCATCGACCTCTCCGAGTACCGGCAGGAGGCGCAGACCGGCGCCATAGCGTGTGTGGAGAGCTATTGGGAGACGCTGCGCGACGGGCGCATCATGCCCTGTCGATCCGAGGTCGATCCGCGCGGGATCGCGGG
>CAYMRW010000013.1:0-18095 GCA_964392825.1 uncultured Rhodobacterales bacterium | reverse complement strand
GCAGCCCGCCAACGGTTCCGCGCGCGGGCCGCCTGAGAGGAGTAGGACATGACGGCACTCGACACCGATATCCGCGAGGGCGTGGACCGCGAGACGGTCGAGCGCGTCCAGGCGATGGCGGGCAAGTACAAGCACGGCTGGGAAACCGAGATCGAGATGGAGTTCGCGCCCAAGGGGCTGACGACCGACATCGTGCGCCTGATCTCGGAGAAGAACGAGGAGCCGGAGTGGATGCTCGACTGGCGGCTGAAGGCGTTCGAGCGCTGGCAGCAGATGGACGAGCCGGACTGGGCGATGATCACCCACCCCGAGATCGACTACCAGGACCAGTACTACTACGCCAAGCCCGCCAGCATGAAGGAGCGGCCGAAGTCGCTCGACGAGGTCGATCCGAAGCTGCTCGCGACCTACGAAAAGCTCGGCATCCCGCTCAAGGAACAGATGATCCTCGCGGGCATCGAGGGCGCCGAGGAGGCGCCGGCCGAGGGGCGCCGCGTCGCCGTCGACGCCGTGTTCGACAGCGTCAGCGTCGGCACGACCTTCCAGAAGGAGCTGGCGAAGGCTGGCGTGATCTTCTGCTCGATTTCCGAGGCGATCCGCGAGCACCCCGAGCTCGTGCGGAAATATCTCGGCAGCGTCGTGCCTTCGAGCGACAACTTCTTCGCGACGTTGAACTCTGCCGTGTTCTCGGACGGATCGTTCGTCTACGTACCGCCGGGCGTGCGCTGTCCGATGGAGCTGAGCACGTACTTCCGCATCAACGCCGAGAACACCGGCCAGTTTGAGCGGACGCTGATCATCGCCGACAAGGGCAGCTACGTCAGCTATCTCGAGGGGTGCACCGCGCCGCAACGAGACACCGCGCAGCTGCACGCCGCGGTGGTCGAGCTCGTCGCGCTAGAGGACGCCGAGATCAAGTATGCGACGGTGCAGAACTGGTTCCCGGGCGACGAGAACGGCAAGGGCGGCATCTACAACTTCGTGACCAAGCGCGCCGACTGCCGCGGCGACCGCTCCAAGGTGATGTGGACGCAGGTCGAGACCGGCTCGGCGGACGACAGCCAGGGCGAGTTCTACTCGATCGCGATCACCAACAACTACCAGCAGGCCGACACCGGCACCAAGATGGTGCATCTCGGCAAGCGCTCGAAGAGCCGGATCGTGTCCAAGGGGATCAGCGCGGGTCACGCGCAGAACACCTATCGCGGCCTCGTCTCGATGCACCCTAAGGCCAAGGAGAGCCGCAACTACACGCAGTGCGACAGCCTGCTGATCGGCAACCGCTGCGGCGCGCACACCGTGCCCTACATCGAGGTGCGCAACAACTCGAGCCGCGCCGAGCACGAGGCGACGACGTCGAAGGTGGACGACGACCAGCTCTTCTACTGCCGCCAACGCGGCATGGACGAGGAGGAGGCGGTGGCGCTCGTCGTCAACGGCTTCTGCAAGGAAGTGCTGCAGGCACTGCCGATGGAGTTCGCGATGGAGGCGCAGCAGCTCGTCGCCATCAGCCTCGAGGGCTCGGTCGGCTAGGATCAGGCTATGAAGATGATCCTACTGGTGGCGAGCCTCACGGGCCTCTTCTGCGTGGGCTTCGCCTTCGTTGTCAGCGAGGTGGTGCGGCAGTTCGGTGCGCTGCCGATCGCGGTGGTCAGCTTCACGTCGGGCTTTCTCGGCAGCCTGTGCGCACAGACGGTCGTCAGGCCTTGGCAGGCGCGTCTGCGCAGGAGAACGGAGCTGGACGGATGATCGTGACGACGACGCAGACGGTGGAGGGACGCCGGGTCATCGAGTACCGCGGCATCGTTACCGGCGAGGCGATCCTCGGCGCGAACATCTTTCGCGACCTCTTCGCCGGCATCCGCGACATCGTCGGCGGCCGGTCGGGCGCCTACGAGAAGGCCTTGCGCGAAGCGCGCGAGACGGCTCTGGCGGAAATGGAACAGGAGGCCCGCCGCCTCGGCGGCGACGCCATCGTCGGCGTCGATCTCGACTACGAGGTGGTGGGCAAGGATAGCGGGATGCTGATGGTCTCGGCCAGCGGCACCGCCGTGAAATTGGGGTAAGTGATGCTGGAAATCAGAAATCTGCACGTCCGTCTGGAAGAGGAGGACAAGGAGATCCTGAAAGGGGTCGACCTCTCCGTGGGGACGGGCGCCGTACACGCCATCATGGGCCCGAACGGTTCGGGCAAGTCGACGCTGAGCTATGTCCTGTCTGGCCGCGACGGATACGAGGTGTCGGAAGGCAAGGTGACGCTCGAGGGGCATGACCTCCTCGAGATGGAGCCGGAGGAACGGGCGGGTGCCGGTCTGTTCCTCGCCTTCCAATATCCTGTGGAGATCCCGGGGGTCGGCAACATGACGTTCCTGCGCACCGCGCTCAACGCGCAGCGCAAGGCGCGCGGGGAGGAGGAGGTCAGCGCCGCCGACTTCCTCAAGCTCGTGCGCGAGAAGGCGCGCGCGCTCGACATCGACGCCGACATGCTCAAGCGGCCGATCAACGTGGGCTTTTCGGGAGGTGAGAAGAAGCGCAACGAGATCCTGCAGATGGCCGTGCTCGAGCCGCGCATGTGCATCCTCGACGAGACCGACTCGGGCCTCGACGTCGACGCGATGAAGCTCGTTTCGGACGGGGTGAACGCGCTTCGCGATCAGGGCCGCGCGTTCCTGGTCATCACGCACTACCAGCGGCTGCTGAACCACATCCGGCCCGACGTCGTGCACATCATGGCCGACGGACGCATCGTGAAGACCGGGGGGCCCGAACTGGCGCTTGAGGTCGAGGAGAACGGCTACGGCGACATCCTCGCAGAGGTTGCGTGATGGCGGTCCCCAAGATCGACGTGGAGACGCTGGAGCGCCGTCTCGACACGCTGGGCGAGCCGAGGGGCGCGGCGTGGTCGATGCCGGCGCGGCGCGAGGCGCTGGCGCGGCTGCGGGTCATGGGTCTGCCGCAGCGCCGCGACGAGTACTGGCGCTTCACCCGGCCCGACAGCCTGACGACCGTGGATCCCGAGCCCGCACGCACCCTCGACGAGGGGGAGCGCCGCGCCTTCGACGGTATCGACCAGGCCACCATCGTCTTCGTCGACGGTCGTTTCGATGCGGCGCGCTCGGTCGATCTGGCTGAGGCGGGGGTCGAGGTCACGCGGCTCGCGGATGCCGGCGACCTGCATTGGGCACGGGATCTCTACGGCACGCTCGAAGCCGCGGCGCACGACCCCGTGCTGCGGCCGCTGGCCGCTCTCAACACCGCCTACGCCAGCGACGGACTGCTGATCCGCGTGACCGGCAAGGTCGAGCGGCCGGTCGCGATCCGCTACCTGCACGAGGACGAGACCTCGGACGCGATCCTTCATCACGTCGTGCGGGTCGAGCGGGGGGCCGAACTGACGCTGCTCGAGACCGGGCCCGCCGCGGCGCGGTTCAACAAGGCCATGGAGATCGACGTGTCCGACGGGGGCGTCTTCCATCACGTCCGCGCCCAGGGCCGCGATCACGAGCGGCGCGCGGCGACGCACATGTTCGCCCGTCTCGGCGAGGGCAGCGTCTACAAGTCGTTCACGCTGACGGTGAACGGGGTGCTGACGCGGAACGAAAGCGTGGTGGAGTTCACCGGCGACAACGCGGTCGCGCACGTGGCCGGCGCGGCGGTGGGCGATGGCAACTTCCACCACGACGACACCGTGTTCGTGAAGCATGCCGCCGTCGCCTGCGAAAGCCGGCAGGTCTTCAAGAAGGTTCTGCGCAACGGCGCTACCGGCGTCTTCCAGGGCAAGATCCTGGTCCTGCCCGAGGCACAGCAGACCGATGGCTACCAGATCAGCCAGTCGCTCCTGCTCGACGGCGACAGCCAGTTCCTCGCCAAGCCCGAGCTCGAAATCTACGCCGACGACGTCAAGTGCTCGCACGGCTCGACCTCGGGCGCCATCGACGAGGAGGCGCTGTTCTACCTCCGAGCGCGCGGTATTCCGCGCGGCGCGGGCGAGGATCTCTTGACCCTTGCGTTTCTTGCCGAAGCAATCGACGAGATCGACGACGAACGGATTGCGGAGGATCTCGTGCGGCAACTCGAAGGCTGGCTGGCGCGCCGACGCTCCTGATGTCGATCGCCGCCGAGATTGCCCGGACCTACCGCGCACCACGTGACGTGGTCCGCGACCAGGTCGCACGGGGCCGTCGCGAGGAGCGGGGGTTGGTGATCCTCATGATCGCCTGCGTCCTGATCTTTGTCGCCCAGTGGCCGCGGCTGTCGCGCGAGGCGTACCTGACCGGACAGCCGTTCGAGATGCTGCTCGGCGGGGCGCTCATGGGGTGGGTCTTCGTGGCGCCGCTCCTGCTCTACGGTCTGGCCGCGTTGTCGATCGGGGTGCTGCGGGCGGTCGGGCGAGGGCCCGATCCCTTCGCGGCGCGCTTCGCCCTCTTCTGGGCGCTGCTCGCGGCGGCCCCGGTCTGGTTGGCGCACGGGCTGCTCGCGGGCCTCGTCGGGCCGGGTTTGATGCTCGGCACGGCCGGGGCGGCGGCTCTCCTCGTCTTCCTGTGGTTCTGGGCCGCGGGTCTCCGCGCCGCCGTCCCGGGGCGACCGTGACCCTGGGAGGGCTCGTTTCGCTCGCGCTCGGCGCGGTGCGCAACCCGCGCGAGGCTGCCGACACGCTTCTGTCGGTGGGCGTGCCGTCGGCGGCGCTGCTGCCGGCGTTCCTGCTGGTGGTGGTCCTCAGCGTCATCATGACGATCGTCGGCGAGAACATCGGGATGGCCCAGGCCGACGGCGCGGCATTTCCGCCGCTCGCCGTCGCGGCGGTTCTCTGCCTGCTCCTCGCGGCCTACATCGTGGGTCTCTGGCGGACCGGACGGGCCATGGGCGGTACCGGCAGTCTTGAGGAGACGGCGCTTCTGATGGTGTTCCTGCAGTTCATCCTGCTGCTCGCGCAAGTGATCGAGCTGGCCCTGTGGGTCGCGGCACCGCCGCTTGCCGGGCTGTTCGTCGTCGCGGTCGCCATCCTCGCGTTCTGGATCAACATAAACTTCGTCGACATCCTGCATGGTTACGGGTCGTTGATGAAGTCATTCGGGCTGATCATCCTGGTGTCGCTCGGGCTTGCGCTGGCGATCATGCTGATGCTGACCCTCTCCGGGGTCACCCTGCAGGGGCCGGCCTGATGTACGATGTCGAAGCGATCCGCGGGGACTTCCCGATCCTCTCGCGCGAGGTCAACGGCAGACCGCTCGTCTACCTCGACAACGGCGCTTCGGCACAGAAGCCGCAGGTCGTCATCGACGCGGTGACGGAGGCCTATACGCACGAATATGCGAACGTCCACAGGGGCCTGCACCACCTTTCGAATGTCGCGACCGAGAAGTACGAGGCGGTGCGCGTCAAGATCGCGGCATTCCTGAACGCAGGCTCGCCCGACGAGATCGTCATGAACACCGGCACCACCATGGGCATCAACCTCGTGGCCTACGGCTGGGCCATGCCGCGGATGCAGGCCGGCGACGAGATCGTGCTCTCGGTGATGGAGCATCACGCCAACATCGTGCCGTGGCATCTCCTGCGCGAGCGTCTGGGCGTGGTCCTGAAGTGGGTGGAGCCCGACGCGCAAGGCACCCTGGACCCCGAGGCGGTGGTCGCCGCGATCGGGCCGCGCACCCGTCTCGTCGCGGTCACCCACCTCTCGAACGTCCTCGGCACCAAGGTCGACGTCGCCGCGATCTGCGCCGGCGCGCAGGAGCGGGGCGTGCCGGTCCTCGTCGACGGCAGCCAGGCGGCGGTCCACATGCCCGTCGACGTGCAGTCGATCGGCTGCGACTTTTACGCGATCACCGGCCACAAGATCTACGGCCCCTCCGGGTCGGGGGCGATCTACATCCGTGCCGAGCGCCTGGCCGAGATGCAGCCGTTCATCGGCGGCGGTGACATGATCCGCGAGGTCCACCGCGACACGATCACTTGGAACGACCCGCCGATGAAGTTCGAGGCGGGGACGCCGTCCATCGTCTCGCAGATCGGTTTCGGCGCGGCCCTCGATTACGTCGACTCGCTCGGCATGGAGGCGATCGCCCGGCACGAGGACGACCTGCGCGACTATGCGGTCGAGCGGCTGACGGGGCTGAACTGGCTGAACCTGCAGGGGACGACCTCCGACAAGGCGGCGATCTTTAGCTTCACGCTCGAGGGCGCGGCGCACGCGCACGACATTTCGACGGTGCTCGACAGGCGCGGCGTCGCCGTGCGTGCCGGCCACCATTGCTGCGGCCCGCTGATGGACCACCTCGGGGTCACGGCGACCTGTCGCGCCTCTTTCGGCCTCTACAACACCCGCGGCGAGGTCGACGTGCTCGTCGACGCGCTCGAGCTTTGCCACGAACTCTTCGCCTGACAGGGCCGGCCGCCCCCCGAGGGCAGGGCCGGCGCCGGCCATTGCGGCATCAGCGCAACCGGCGTATAGCCCCCATCGCGGCACCCGTAGCTCAGCTGGATAGAGCGCTGCCCTCCGAAGGCAGAGGTCACAGGTTCGAATCCTGTCGGGTGCGCCATCTCGCTGAGGGATCCCGTGCCGGGGCGGGGCGCGCCAAGGTGTCGCACCTGATATTCCTCGTTCCGGACCAGCTTGTTCCGGGCGCGAGCGGAACCCCGGCGGGAGATGACATGGTGCCAGGACGTCGACTGACGGTGTTGGTTCTTGCGCTCGGCGCGATGCCGGTGTGGCCGGGGGCGCAGGAAGATCGGGCCGCCAGTGTCGGGGTCGAGACCGTCGAGATGCGCGAACTCACCGAGACGATGCCCGTCTTCGCCGACGTCGTCGCGACGCGCGACGGCATCGTGGCGTCCCGGATCGAGGGATCGGTGGACATGGTGCACGTCATCGAGGGGAGCGAGGTCGCGCTTGGGGACCTCCTCGTCGAGCTCGACGTCGAGCTGCTCGAGATCCAGCGGCGGCAGGCAGAGGCGAGGATCGACGAGGCGGGAAGCGGTATCGCGACGGCCGAGGCCCGGCTCGATCGCCTCGAGACCGCGCTTGCACGGGTCGAGGGCCTGCGTGACACGCCCGCCTTCAGCGAGGGACGGTTCGACGAGGCGCGGGGCGAGGTCTTCGAGGCCCGCGGCCAGCTGGCCGAGGCCCAGGCGCGCCGCGCCAGCGCCGAGGTCGACATCGCCGAAGTCGCCTACCGCATCGACAATGCCCGCATCGAGGCGCCCTTCCACGGCATCGTGATCGAGGTCTCGGTGAGCCCGGGCGAATACATCGCGGCAGGCACCCCGATCGTTCGCCTGCTCGATACCGACAGGCTGGAGGTCGAGGCCAGCGTCCCCGTGGACATCGTCGAGAACCTGTCGCGCGGCATGACGGTCTCGGCCGAGATCGGCAGCGCCAAGGACGTACCCCTCGAGGTTCGCGCACTGTTGCCGACAGAGGAGGGGGCCACCCGTACCCGTCCGGTCCGGCTTACCTCGAGCGCGTTCGCGGCGCTGACCGGGCGGGCCGTGGGACAATCGCTCACCGTGGACATGCCGGTGGCGGAGCCGCGAGAGGTGCTCTCGGTCCCGAAGGACGCCCTGGTCCAGGGTCAGGGGGGGTGGACGGTCTTCGTCGACGAGGGCGGCGTCGCGCAGGTGCGACCGGTCCGGGTCGGAACGGCCCTCGGAGATCGTTTCGAGGTTCTGAGCGGGCTCTCGGAAGGCGACGTCGTCGTCGTGCGCGGCAACGAGCGGCTGCGGCCCGGCCAGCCCGTCGAGGCGATGCCGGCGGGGGAAGGGATGATGTCCGATGGCTCCTCGGAAGAGGACCGCGCCGAGGTCGCTAACTGAGATGACCGGGCGCCGCCCCTTCGGTGATGACGGGGGCGCCGGGTGAACCCGATCCGGTTCGCGATCGACCGGCCGATCGCCGTGGTCGCAATCGTGGTGATGGCCGTGCTCTTCGGTATCATCGCCGTGTCGCGTATCCCCATCCAGCTCGCCCCGGACGTCCGCAAGCCCGTCATCGTCGTGACCACCGCCTGGCCGGGCGCGGCGCCTGCCGAGGTCGAGCGCGAGATCGTCAATCCGCAGGAAGAGGCGCTTCGCGGCCTCGACGGGCTCGAGATCATGACGTCCGAGGCTCAGACCGGCGAGGCCGAGGTGACGCTCGAGTTCGGCGTCAGCACGGACATGAGCCAGTCGCTCCTCCTCGTCTCGAACCGGCTCGACCGGGTCGGCAACTATCCGGCCGAGGCCGGGGAGCCGTCGCTCGACACCTCGGGCGCCGACGACAGCGCCGTCGCCTGGGTCACGGTGACCGCGGCGCCGGGGAACGAGCAGCCGCTGCCGACCTTCGGCGATTTCCTCGAGGACGTGGTCAAGGACCGTCTCGAGCGGATCGAGGGCGTCTCGGCGGTCAACGTCTTCGGCGGCGTCTCCCGCGAGCTGCAGATCGTCGTCGACCCGCGCCGGCTGGCGCGCTTCGGCCTAACCGTGCCGCAGATCGTGGCGACGCTCCGCGCCGAGAACATCTCGCTCTCGGCCGGCGACGTCGACGAGGGCAAGCGGCGCTACGTCGTCCGCGCCGAAGGCAACCTCGACACCGTGGCCGCGATCGAGAGCGTCGTGCTGCGTTCGGACGCGAGCAACGGCGGCGCCGGCCGCGTCCGAGTCGGTGACGTGGCCGACGTCGCCTTCGGCTATGCCGAGTCCCAGGCCCGCATCCGCTTCAAGGGCGAGCCGGGCCTCGCCTTCAACATCGTGCGGGAACCCGGCGCGAACGTCATCGAGACGATGGAGGACGTGCGGACCGTTCTGGCCGAGCTCGCCGAGGGGCCGGTCGCCGCACAGGGCCTCGAGCTGCAGCAGGTCTACGACGAGACCGTCTACATCGAGGGTGCGATCGGGCTCGTGACCCAGAACATCTTCATCGGCGGCGGGCTCGCCGCGGCGGTCTTGATGCTGTTTTTGCGCTCGCCGCGGGCGACGCTCGTGGTGTCGTTGTCGATCCCCGTTTCCATCGTGGCGACCTTCGTGGCGATGGCGGCGACCGGGCGGACGCTCAACGTCATCTCGCTCGCCGGGATCGCCTTCGCGGTCGGGATGATCGTCGACGCCGCGATCGTCGTCCTCGAGAACATCTACCGCCTGCGGGAGGAGGGGAAATCGCGCCGGGAGGCCGCCTACGAGGGCGCGCGCCAGGTCTGGGGCGCGATCCTGGTCTCGGCGCTGACGACCGTGCTCGTCTTCGTGCCGATCCTCATCATGCAGCTTGAGGCGGGCCAGCTCTTCCGCGACATCGCGGTGGCGATCTCGGTATCGGTCCTCCTGTCGCTTGTCGTGGCGGTCACGGTGATCCCGGCGCTGGCGAGCCGCCTCCTCGCCGGGGGCGAGCAGAAGCGGCTCCGCATCTGGGGCCTCGACCATGCCGGCGCGGGGTTCAGCCGCCTCGTCATGGCGTATGTCCGCCTGACGGTCCGCAAGCGGTCCGTGGGGGTCGTCATGGTCGCCCTGATCGCCGGCACCGCGGCGCTCGCCACCTGGGTCTTCCTGCCCCGGCTCGAGTACCTGCCGGAAGGGAACCGGAACCTCGTCTTCGGCCTCATCATTCCCCCGCCCGGCTACAATCTCGACACGACCGAGACGATCGCCGAGCGGATCGAGCGCGTCGCCAGGCCGATGTGGGAGGCGGCGCCGGAGCCGGCGCTGGAGGATGGGACGCCGACGATCGAGAGCTTCTTCTTCGTCGCGACCCCGGGCAACAGCTTCGTCGGCGCCGCGGCGGTCGACGGCGATCGGGCGGGCGAGCTGATCCCGGTCCTGTCGCAGCCGATCTTTGCCGAGCCCGGAACTTTCGGTTTCATGACACAGCCCTCGCTCTTCGGACGCGGGGTAGGGGGCGGCCGCACGATCGAGCTCAACGTGTCGGGCCAGGACCTGACCGAGATCCTCGGCATCGCGGGGCAGGCCGCGGGCCTCGTCTCCGGGGTGCTGCCGCGGGCCGAGGGCCACCAGTTCCGGCCGATCCCGGGTCTCGAGCTCGGGGCGCCCGAAGTCCGGCTCGTTCCCGACCGCCTCGCGCTCGCCGACGCGGGCCTCGACAGCTCGGCTCTGGCAGCCACGGTCGACGCCTTCAACGACGGGTTGCGTGTGGCCGAGATCACGGTCGGCGCCGAGCGGCTGAACCTCATGCTGATGGGCGACCCCGCGGGACAGGTCGCGCGCCGCACGCAGGAGGTCGGCGCCTATCCGGTGGTCACGCCGTCCGGCCAGATCGTGCCGGCATCGGCCCTCGCCGACGTTGTCGTGACCGCAGGACCCACGGAGATACGGCACCGTGACCGGCTGCGCACCGTGACGCTCGAGGTGCGGCCCTCGGATGCCCTGCCGCTCGAGGCGGCGGTGGAACTGCTGCAGCGCGAGGTCGTCGACGTGCTCGTGGATCGCGGGATCCCGCCTGGCATCCGGCTCGGCGTCTCGGGCACCGCAGACCAGCTGGCGCAGACCTGGGAGGCGATCCAGATCAACCTGCTCGTCGCCATGGTCATCGTGTTCCTGGTGATGGCGATCCTGTTCGAGAGCTTCGTGCTGCCGCTCGTCATCATGATATCGGTGCCGGTCGCCGCGGCGGGCGGCGTCGGTGGGCTGGCGGTGCTGAACGCCTTCCAGACGCAGCCGCTCGACATGCTGACGCTGCTCGGCTTCGTCATCCTGATCGGCATCGTGGTCAACAACGCGATCCTGATCGTGCACCAGACCCTCTACAATCTGCGCGAGAGGGGAATGGAGCCCATCGAGGCGATCGAGCAGGCGACGCGAAACCGCATCCGTCCCATCTTCATGTCGACGCTGACCTCGATCTTCGGGATGCTGCCGCTCGTCGTGTTCCCCGGCGAAGGTTCGGAACTCTATCGCGGTCTGGGCGCGGTCGTCGTCGGCGGTCTGTCGATGTCGGCCTTCCTGACCCTGCTGACCGTCCCGCCGCTGCTCCGCCTGACGCTGGCCAGGGCCACGGACGCCGTGCCGCAAGCGATGCCGGCCGAGTGAACCCCTAGGCGGCGAGCAGGGGGGTGCTGGCGGCGATGGCCCAGGCCAGGATGACGCCGAGCGCGAGCCCGGGCGCCAGCGGTCCGGTGCGAACCGCGACGCGGCCTCCGACGGTGCCGTAGACCACCCAGAAGAGGACCATGACCGGCAGGACGGTAAAGGCCGTCCCCAGCGGCGGCACGATGAGCATGGCGGCCAGGAGCGCCGCAATCGGGACGGCGCGCGCCAGAAGGCGCAGCGGCCATCCCGCGCCACGGAGGAGGATCGCGTCGGCGACCGCGAAGGGGACCGTCCCGGCGAGCAGGAGCGCCATCACCGGCAGGCGCGGTCCCGCGGGCACGAACGACGCCCCGTAGCGGTCGAGCGCCGGGGCGAACAGGCCGAGACCCCAGACGAGCACGAGAGCGAACCCGGCTGGGGCGAAAGTCCGGACGGCCAGGCGCGGCCGGGCGAGGGCGATCTGCACGCCGCCCCAGACCGCGAAGAAGGCCGCGAGCGGTCCGAACGCGGCAAGCCCGAACAAGTCCGACGGGACGGCCAGCGCCACGAGGAGCGCCGGTGCCGCCGGGGCGACGATGGCGAGGAGTACGCGCCGGGCCGGCAACGGATCGACCGGCTCCGGGCGTCCGAGAAGCGATGCGGCCGAGGCGCCGAGCGCCAGGAGCGCCCCGAGGAGAACGGCCACCCACGCTCCCGTCGCCGGCAACGCGGCCTCCCCGGCGGACCGGGGTGACGTCACCCAGTCGCGGACCTCGGCGAGGGTAGTCGGACTGTAGAGGACACCCACGTGCCCGACCCAGGGCGCCACCGCGGCGCGCCGGGCCACGCCAGAATCGCCGACCGTTTCGCCCTCGGTCGCGGCGGCGTCGACGAGCCGCACGCGGTCGAGCGCGACCTCGCGAAGCCGCCCCTCGCGGGCGCCCGACAGGACCAGCAGGCGCTCGGGAAACTCCGCGGTGACCGCGTCCGAGTACATGGAGATGGCGACCACGTCCCTTGCCCCCTCGATCCGGGCCGCGGCTCGCACGACGACGTCGGTCGCCATCGAGTGTCCGACGAGCGCCACAGGGCCGGACGCCGACGGCAGTTGCCGCGCCGCCTCGGTTACCGCCACCGTCTGCCGCACGAGCTGCTCGGTCACGCCGTCGAGCGAGGTGACGTCACCCGTCATCGGCACCGGATGACGGCCGTGGCCATGGAAGTCGAACGCCACGGCCAGATGGCCGCTCCGGGCCAGGGTCATGGCGATCGCCCGCATCATCTGGCGCGACCCGGCATAGCCATGGGCGACGATGGCGACGGGTGCGGCCGTGGCGTCCGCTTGCCGCCATATCGTCGCCGGCGCGCCCGCGAGCGTCATCCGCTCGACCACGAGGCCGGCACGCTGTCGCTCGAGCGCGACGAGCGCCGCAATCGCAATGAGGGATGCGGCAAGCGCGACGATCACCGAGGGGCGACGCAAAGCGTTCATGCTGTGCAGCTATCGCGCGCGCGAAGCCAGGCAACGCGTCGGATGACACCGCCGCACCGCTGACGATCGCGCCTGTCGATCCGAGAACGCGCTGTGCGGTGCGGGCTGGCGGCCGGCCGGCCGGCATAGCGGCGGGGTGTGCGCCGGGTCGACTTCGGACAGACCCGCGTCGCGCCGGGATCGAGATGGCTGACCCGACCCATTCCGGTCCGGCCACCTTGAAGGGGGCGCGTCAAAGCGCCGGCACCGGGAGGAGGCGCTGCCTCCCTGCAGGATGCGACGGCCGCGATGCTCGGCGCGTCATCCCATTGTCCAGCCACCAGCCCGCGCACGATCGTTCCGGCACCCGCTTCTCCGCCGGCCGGATTGGTCCGACGGCGGCACCGGAGACCGGGGATGCGCGATCTTGCTGTCGAGATCTGGGCGCCGGTCCGCTGCCCGCGGCGCGACAAGGCGAAACACGGCGCTGACGGGCCTTCGCCATTGCCGTAATGTCCTTTGCAGACCGTCTGTGGCCGACCGTCGGCGTCGACGACGACCCGTCGGTCGTTTGGGGTCCGGCGCCGACATGCCTCGTCGACGAAGCGCCGCCGTATGCCGGGCCGTCTCCTTCCCTGTCGTCGCGACGCCGGCGATGGCTTGGGGGGGCATCGGCACCGAGGACCGCTATATCGTCATCGGCATAAGGAGCGACGGACCTGATGGCAGACGCATCGCCGCCGGGGCACAGGAACTACCGGGAGCTCATCGCCCTCGTCGCGCCCCTGCCGGATATCCCCACGGCCATAGCCCATCCGTGCAGCGACACCGCGCTCGAGGGCGCGATCGACGCCGCGTCGGCCAGCATTATCGCCCCGATACTGGTCGGACCGCGCGCCCGGATCGTCGGCGTCGCCGAGCGCGCCGGCCTCGACATCACCCCGTTCGAGATCGTCGATGCCGCCCACAGCCATGATGCCGCCGAGAAGGCCGTGGCGCTCGTGCGCGGGGGCCGCGCCGAGATGCTGATGAAGGGATCGCTGCACACCGACGAACTGCTCGGCGCGGTGCTCGATCGCGAGGTGGGGCTCCGCACCGAGCGACGGCTCAGCCACTGCTTCCTGATGGACGTGCCGGGCCACCCGAACCTGCTCATCATCACCGACGGCGCGATCAACATCGCCCCGGACCTCGCCGACAAGGTCGACATCGTGCAGAACGCCATCGACCTCGCCCACGCCATCGGCATCGAGGCGCCGAAGACCGCGATCCTCTCGGCGATGGAGACGGTGAACCCGAGCGTGCCATCCACCATAGATGCCGCGGCGCTGTGCAAGATGGCCGAACGCGGGCAGATCACCGGCGGCCTTCTCGACGGACCGCTGGCGCTCGACAACGCCATCAGCCCCGAGGCGGCGGCGATCAAGGGCATCTCGGGGCCGGTCGCGGGGCATGCCGACATCCTCGTCGTTCCCGACCTCGAGGCCGGGAACATGCTCGCCAAGAGCCTGACATTCCTGATGGGCGCCGACTCGGCCGGGCTGGTGCTGGGTGCGCGGGCACCGATCGTGCTCACGAGCCGCGCCGACAGCGCCGAGAGCCGCCTGGCCTCCTGCGCCGTCGCGGCGATGATCTCGCTCCGGCGACGCGCGGCCGCTCCGGTCGTGGCATGACGATCCCGTCCGACATTCGGACCTCATCCGGCCGCCGAGTCCCGGGACGGTCCGGCGCATCGCGACGGCCGATCCGGCTCCGCGCCACCCGCACGGGTCGCGTTGGGCCTGTGCACCGCGCGCGCCCCAGGGGTCATGCGGGCGGACCCGCCGCCTGGAGATCCGGTGACCCGCCCGCCGTCGTCCCTGCGAAGCCCCGCCCCGCCCCCGCGATCGGGCGCGACAGATGCATCGGGGCCCTGCGGACGGCCCGAGCATCCGTGATCATCTCGAACGGTGAGGTAAGCTTGGGGGAGGTGGTGCCGGTGAAGGGACTCGAACCCCCGACCCCATCATTACGAATGACGTGCTCTACCAGCTGAGCTACACCGGCGCCGGGGGGCTCTTAGCAGCGTCGCGCCGGGAGCGGTAGCCCTAATTCCTGCGTGACGTCGCGGGCGTTTCCTCGATCACCTCGGCGGCCGGGACCGCCCCTGCCGACGGTTCCTGAGGTGCGACGTCGTCCTCGGGAACGCCCGGGCCGTCGCCGGTCTCGTCGTCCGCAGACGCCGGCGGCCGCGGTCCATCCGCCGGGGACGTTTCCGCGTCCGGCCGGCCGACCAGCAGCGGCAACATCTCCATGCCCATCGGCAGCTGCGTCTCGCCGGCCGGCGGCTCCTTCCAGGCCAGCGTGTCGAAGCCGCCGCAGTTGGAGCAGACCGGACGCCACTCGCCCTGCACGTTGTGGCAGGTGTCGCAGACCCATTGCGGGCCGCGGCGGGCGGTCAGCGCCTTGGCGAGCCAGGCCCGCACGACGTGATCCTCGGCGCCCTCGCCGCGCTCGATCGCCGCCATGTTGGTCAGGGCGCGGGCCGTCGGTTCGCGCGCGGCCAGATCGCCGAGGGCGCGCCGCGCCGCCGGGAAGTCCTCGGCCGCGATGTTGAGCTCGGACTGGAACAGCCGGGTCTCCGAATGGTCGGGCTGGGTCTTGGCGAGCAGCTTGAACCGCTCGAGGCGCTGATGCGGCGTCTCGTCGGGCTCGATCTCGGCGAAGGCCGTAGCGAGGTCTGGATGCGGCTGGTTCTCCCACGCCTTGCGCAGGATCCGCGTCGCCTGCCGCTTCTTGTCGTCGGCGATGTAGGCGCGCGCCGCCATCGCCGCGGCGGGCACGAGGTCCGGCGAGTTCTTGTTGGCCTCGATCGCCGCCTCGCGCGCCTCGATCGACTTGCCCTCCTCGAGGATCTCCCGGGCCTCGCCGAGCGCCAGCACCGCGTCCCGGCGGCGGTAGACGTCGCGCGGCAGCGCGCCGTGCTTGAGCTTGGCCGACAGCGTCCGGCGGGCGCCGCTCCAATCGTCGTGCTCGGCCTGCAGGCGCAGCAGGAGGTCCTGCGTCTCTTGATGCTTCGGCCTCAGCGAGAACGCCTTTTCGGCCAGGCGTAGCGCGGTGTCGGTGTCGCCGGCCGCCAGCTTCTGGCGCAGCAGTCCGCGGACGCCGGCGAACTTGGTCCGCTCGTCGGTGACGAGCTCCTTGTAGACCGCTTCGGCGCGCCGGCGGTCGCCGGAGAGCTCCGCCGCCTGCGCGGTGATCAGGTTCGTCAGGTCCGGCCGCCCGAGATAGCGCTGCGCCCGCGACGCCTTCGACATCGCGGTCGGCCCATCCCCCTCAGCGAGCGCCATGATCCCGTCGCCCAGAGCCTCGTAGCCCTTGCGCTGGGCCCGGCGCGAGGCGTAGCGGCTCAGCGCCGTCTCGTCCCCGCCGAGGAAGCGGAGCATAGCAACGAGGAGGGCGAGCACCTTGATCGCCAGCCAGACGACGATCGCGAAGACGATCGCGGCGATCACCGCCTGCAGCGGCCCGAGCGTGAACTCCATGTCGGCGACGGTGACCTGCAGGCCGCCCTCGGCCTCCATCAGCCAGCGTGCGACGAGCGCCAGGAGAACCACGAGCGCGACGAAGAACAGGACGCGGATCAGCGAGAAGAGCATCGCGAAGTCCTCAATTGAAGGTGGCGGACAGCGATTCCGCGGCGGCGACGGCCTCGGTGCGCAGTTGCGCTTCGGCGATCCAGCTCTCCATCGCGGCGCGGCCCTCCTCGGGCAACGCCTCGAGTTCGGCGAGCGCCCCCGGGACGTCGCCCTGGTCGAGCGCCGCCTCGGCGCGGGAGAGGATGGCGTCGGCCCCCGATCCCTCCTGCGGCGCGAGCGACCGCGCCTGCGTCTGCGTGCGCAGGAACGCCATCAGCCGGTCGCCGGCATCGCCCTCGGTCGTGGCCACTGCCGAGGCGCTGAGCGCCTGCCGCGCCGCCTCGGGATAGCTTTCGCGAAGCTCGCTCAGCGTCGGCACGCCGGTGTCGGCGGGATTGTACAGCGAGACCGGGACGCCCGCGTCCTCCCCGAGGTTGGTCTGCAGCCGCGCGAGCGACTCCGCGTAGGGCTCGCCGGTGTCGAGCGCGGCGTCGATCTGCAGCAGCGCGGCCTTGGCCTCGGTGCGGCGGGTGAGGGCCTGCGCCTCCTCCTCGGCCGCGCGGGCGCGCTCGGCCGCCTCGGTCTCGAGCTCGATGGCGCGCTCCTCTGCGGCGGCGATCTCGGCCTGCGTCGCCTCGGCGGCGGCGGCCAGATCGCTGCGCATGGTCTCGACCTGCGCGCGGGCGGCCTCGGTCGCGGCGTCGACCTCCTGCCGCATGGACTCCACCTCCGACCGCAGGACCTCGGTCGCGGTGTCCGGGTCGGCGATCGGCCGCGCCTCGAGCTCGCCGATGCGTGCGTCGGCCTCGTCGAGGCGCTCGCGGACAGACCCGAGGCCCGCGTCGATGCTGGCCAGCCGCTCGTCGATCCGTCCGAGCCCCTCGCCGACGCCCGCGAGTTGTCCCTCGCTCTCGATGCGGAGCTGGTCGATGGCGGCGCTGTAGTCGGACGCGCTCAGCGCCTCGTTCAGCGATCCGATGTCGCTCTCGATGGCGGCCAGCCGCTCGGACTGGGTCGCGACCTCGGAATCCTGGCGTTCGAGCGCGGCGGCGATCGCGGGGTCCGTCCCCTCCGGCTCCTGCTGATCCAGATAGTACCAGATGCCGCCGGCGCCGATCAGACCCCCGACGATGGCGGCGACGAGGGACGACAGGAACCCGCCGCCCGAGCGCCCCGACGGCTGCCCCGCGGCGGGCGGTGCCGTCGATGCCGGGTCGCGCGCCGCGGTCTCCTCCTCGCGGGCGCCGGTCTCGAGCGCCTCGGCGGAGGTCCCGTGAACGGCGGCGGTGTCCTCGGCGGGGGCGTCGTCACGGACGGGCTCTGGCTCGTCCTCGACGCGCGGCGGCGGCGCGGCCGTGCCGGACCGCTCGATGTCCGGCTCCTCGCGCCTGGCCATCGGCGCTCCCCACGGGGTCGGGGCGTCCAGTCCGGCGGACGGCGGCGGCGCGGCCGGCTCTTGCCCGGCCTCCGGCGGCGCCTCCTCGCGCATATCGCTCGAGAGCGGCATCACGTCGTCGAGGCCCTCGCCGGCATCTCCAGGTCTGTCGGGATCGTATGCGTCGCCTCGGTCCCCGGGGCGGCCCTCGCTAAGCGCCTCGTCCGACGCTGCGGCATCGGTCCCGGCAGGCCCGTCGTCGCCATGGACCCCCGTGCCCCGCTCCTTTTCCGCCTCGTCGTCCTTGTCAGGTGGCAGCACGCCGGTCCCCCTCTCCCCCAAAGCGGGCAATCTGGGCGACCTTAGCCCGCACCATCCCGGTCAACAAGCGGTGAGGCGCGGGCGAGCGCGGCCAGGATGGCGTCCTCCATCGCGGCCCCGTCGGGACGCGCGGCGACCGTGACCCGGGCCGTCCGGGCGAAGGCGCGGGCGGCGGCGGCGCTGATCGCCACAGCGTCGATCGGCGCCCGCCACGGCCCCGGATGCGCTGCCGCGAGGTGCGCCGAGCGCGGCGAGTAGAGGGGCAGCACCACGCCGCGCCCCGCGTCGGCGAGGAGGTCGAACGCCGCCGCGGTCAGCGCGC
>CAYMRW010000012.1:14232-18184 GCA_964392825.1 uncultured Rhodobacterales bacterium | reverse complement strand
GGATGCCCGCCCGCCTGTTCCAGCGCCTCGGCCGCGTCGGCCCGCCCGGGCGCCGCGAGCTCCGCCAGGCGCGTCGCGGCCGCCGGCGACAGCGGCGCGAGCGTCAGCCGGACGAGGCCGGTCCGTCCACGCGTCGCCAGCCGCCGATCCAAACTCGCATCGTGCGGCCGCTCGGTCAGGAGGATCGTGACCGGCATTTCGCTAAGCCGTCCAACGAGGTCGAGCAGGAAGTCGCCCGCCCCGGCGGGCGCCCAGTGACAGTCCTCGATCACCACCGAGAGCCCACCGGGCGCTTCGGCGGCCAGCGTCAACATGCGCGCGAGCACGTTCAGCATGCGCTTCTGCCGCTCCTCGGCGCTCAGGGCACTCAGGCGCAGCTCCGCCTCGCTGGTCAGCTGCGGCTCGACCAGCCAGTCTCGCACCGCCCGGTCGAACGGTTGGTCGGCGGCTTGAGGCGCAAAGTCGACCAGGCCCGCCGCCAGCTCCTGCCCGATGTGGCGATCGGCCACCGCGAAGGGCGAGAAACCTGCACGGATCACCCGCGCCGTCCGCAATCCCGTGCGCGAGGCGACCTCCATGGCGAGGCGGCTCTTGCCAATGCCGGCTTCGCCCGAGACATGCACGACGAGGCCGACGCCGGCTGCGTGCGCCGCGGCACACGCAGCCTCGATCTGCGCAATCTCCGCCTCTCGCCCGACGAGGGGAAGCTCGGGCCGGGCCGCCACGGCATCGGAAGAGAGCGCAACCGGTGCCTCACCGTTGGCCGCGAGGCCGAGGCGCAGGGCGACATCCGGCGCCAGCAGCACCGTGCCCGGATCGGCCCGGGCGGCAGTCCTGCGCGCGCGTGAGAGCGTGCGGGGCGGCACGGCCGCCTCAGGCGAGGCCCCGTCCGCGTCGGTGGCCTGGACCAGCCCGAACGACAACGTCGTTCGCGCCCTCTCGGCCAGCGCGAGCGCCATTGAGGCTACCGCGCGCAGATCACTCGCCTTCCAGAGCGCCGCGGCCTCGCCGGCTCCGCAGTCGACAAGGGTTCCGCCCGAGTCGCTCAGGGCCGTCGTCAGCGCCGACCAGTCCGCCTCCTCTTCGGTCGCCAGCGCGACGAGGAGGAGCGGCGGTTCCGCTACATCGTCACGCGTGGCCGAAGCGGTTGCGGATCGCTCGGTGCCCATCTGCGCTGCGGGTGGCTGTCCGCGTCCGCCCGCCCGCCGGATCCGGTCCATGAGGGCCACCGTCTCATCGGCGGGCGTGACGCCCAGATCTCTCCGCAAAGCTTGGTACAGCGCCTCGAACCGGGCCCGCGCGGCACCCCGAGCGCCGCGGCTCGCATCCCATTCCATCAGGCGACGATGCGCCGCCTCGTCCAACGGGTCGAGCGCAAGGAGTCGATGAGCCGCCTGCGCCGCTTCTGAACGATCGCCGAGGCGGTCCATCTCCCGCCTGAGCGCGCCAGCCGCGAGGTCGGCGAGCCGCGCTCGCTCGGCGTTCAACGCGGCCTCCAGGGCCGGGCTGTCCGGCGTCATGCCGTCCAGGAACGGCCCGGCGTAGAGCCGCGCAGCCGCCGCGTCGTCTCCCCGCGCCAGAGCCTCGGCGACGTCGGCGACGTCGGTCGTGACGCCCTGGCTCAGGCACAACGCATCTGCATCCGCTTCGATCCAGCCGTCGCCTGCAGCCCGCCGCACCTGCGCCAGAGCTTGCCGCAGGCTCGTCCTCGCGCTCTCGGCATCCGCGTGCTCCCAGAGCAGGGCGGCGAGGCGGGAGCGCGGCAGCGTCTGCTGTCGGGCCGTGGCCAGAAGGGCCAGCAGCGCCCGTGCCTTGCGCGCAGTGAGCGCCAGCTGCGCGCCCCCCTCGCTCATGGCGAAGCCGCCGAGCAGCTCAAGGCGCCGGTCCACGCCTTTCACGCCGCTTTCACGGTCAGACGCCGCGCCGCTTCACCGCAACCGGACAAAGAGGCGCCATCGAACGTCCCAGACCAAAGGATCGCATCCATGTCCCGTTTTCTTTCCCGCTTCCGCCGGCCGTCGCGTCGGCAGTTCGCGCAACTTCCGACACAGCCGCACCTGCGCCGCGACATCGGCCTGCCGCCTCGCGATCGCGCCAGCGAGCTGATCCTCCGCCAAACCAGACAACTGACATGGTGACCGAGATGCCACTTCATCGCAACGACCTGCCACAGCTGCGCGGCACGCCGATGCTGACCGATGCCGGGCTAGAGACCACGCTGATCTTCCACGAAGGGATGGAACTGCCCTGCTTCGCGGCCTACCCGCTGCTCGACAGCACCGACGGCCGCGCGACGTTGATGCGCTACTTTCGCCGTCACATCTCCGTCGCGGCCGACCACGGTACGGGCTTCATCCTGGAGGCGCCCACTTGGCGGGCGAGCCGCGACTGGGGCGCCCAGCTTGGCCACGGACCGGACGACCTCGCGCGCATCAACCGGCAGGCGATCGGTTTTCTCGGAGACCTGCGCGGACAGACGCAAGGCGTCGGGCCGATCGTCATTTCCGGCAACCTCGGTCCGCGCGGCGACGGGTACCAGCCCGACTCGGCGATGACGGCCGACGAGGCCGAGGCCTACCACGCCGAACAGATCGGCTGGTTCGCCGAAACCGACGCCGATATGGTGAGTGCCTTCACGCTCTCGACCGTCGACGAGGGCGTCGGCGTCATCCGCGCGGCCTGCGAGGCAGGCATGCCGTCCGTCGTGTCCTACACGACCGAGACGGACGGTCGGCTGCCCGACGGCACGCCGCTCGGCGAGGCGATCGAGCGCACCGACATGCTCACGGCCGGGGCGGCGGCCTACTTCATGGTCAACTGCGCCCATCCCGACCACTTCCGCGCGGCGCTCGAGACCAAGGCCGCGTGGCTCAGCCGGATCCGTGGCGTGCGCGCCAACGCCTCCCGCCTCAGCCACGCCGAGCTCGACGAGGCCGAGGAGCTCGATCCCGGCAACCCCGCCGAGCTCGGCCGCGACTACGCACAGCTCAAGCGGATGCTGCCGAACCTCAGCGTCTTCGGCGGCTGCTGTGGCACCGACCACCGCCACATCGAGGCGATGGCCGATTGCTGCTGCGAGCGCGTCGCCGCCTGACCGGAGCGAAAGCTCGGCGTCCCGCCGCGGGGCGGGCCGCCACCGACATCAAATCCAGCACGGAGACTTGAAAATGAGATCCACAACGTCCCTGATGGCGGCTCTCGTCGCCACGACACTTCTGACCCCCGCCGGCCAGGCCCACGAGACGGAGCGGCGCAGCGAGCTGTTCGCCCCGGGCGTTGCCCACGCGGAGAACGCACTGCCGTCGGACGATGCCGCAGCCGCGATGGAGCTTGCCGGCTACGGCGACTTCGGCTTCGATTCCGGCACGGAGGACACGCAGGCGCGCGAGGCGTTCGCCCGCGGCATCGCGCTCCTCTGGGGCTTCAACCACGCAGCGGCCGTCGAGGCGTTCCGGGCCGCGCAGTCGGCCGATCCGACCTGCTCGGCCTGTTTCTGGGGCGAGGCCTACGCGCTTGGACCGAACCTCAACGACGGCATGCACAAGGAGCATCAAGGCCGCGCCGCCGAGGCGGCGAGGCTTGCCCTCGGGCTGTCTGTGACACCCCGCGACCGGATGCTCGCCGCGGCGGTCGTGGCGCGCTACGACGCCGGGCTCGGCGACCGTGCGGCCCAGGACCAGGCGTTCGCAGACACGATGGCCAACGCGGCCGAGAAGCTCTCTGAGAACCCCAACGTCCAGGTCATCTACGCGGACGCGCTGATGAACCTGCAGCCGTGGGACTACTGGGAGGCGGACGGCACGACGCCGAAGGGCCGCGCGGATGAGATCCTCGCGACGCTCGAACGCGCCATCGAACTGGACCCCGAGCACCCCGGCGCGCTGCATCTCTACATTCACGCCGTCGAGGCCTCGGCCGATCCTGCCATGGCCGAGGCCGCGGCGGATGCGCT
>CAYMRW010000012.1:0-14132 GCA_964392825.1 uncultured Rhodobacterales bacterium | reverse complement strand
CTGGCCTGGGTGCAGGCCATCGACACGGCGCCCTACGCCGCGCATGCGCAGCTCGCCGAGCCGGAGGCCATTCTGGCCCTGCCGGACCCCGGCGACCGCTTCCCCTTCGTCAAGGGCCACTGGCACTGGGCGCGGGGCACGGCGTTCGCGCAGACGGGCGACCTCGACGCCGCGCTGGCCGAACAACAGGCCATCGAGCGGATCCTGGCCGAGGCTGATCTGTCGGGTTTGGAGGCGCAGTACCTGCCCGCAAGCGATGTGCTCGAGATCGCCAAGCACCTCGTCGAGGCGCGGATCTGCCAGGCCGAGGGTGACTGGCACGAGGCCGAGCACCACCTCGACGAGGCGATCCGGCTCGAGGACTCCATCGCCTACATGGAGCCGCCCTACTGGTCCTATCCGGTGCGCCAGACGCTCGGGGCCGTGCGGCTGCAGGCGGGCGACGCGCTCGGGGCCCGCGAGGCGTTCGAGGGCGCGCTGAAAAGCCATCCCAACAACGCCTGGGCGCTCTGGGGCCTCTGGCAGGCGGAAAAGGCGCTGGCGAACGATCAGCTCGACCAGGATGCCGTCAACGCATCGCGTCGCGCCTTCGAGCGCGCCTGGCTGGGCGACGGCGAGCCGGCGATCGCGCGCCTCTGAGCCAACACGACAACGGGAGCGGCGCCATGCGGCGCTCCCGACAGCGGCGCGGCCTTTTGGAGACCTATCGCACTTCCTGAATGCTCAGAAAGGACACGGAGATGAACCAGCAAACGACCATGTTTCAGAACGCCTCCACGGCGGTCGATGCCGCGGCCGAGGCACGCGCGCTCGCGATCGTGACGCGCGCCTTCGAGACCGACCCGCCCGTGCGCTGGATGTACCCGGAGGGCGACGTCTACGCGGAACACTTCCCGCAGTTCGTTCGCGCGCTCGCCGGGGACACGTTCCGGGACGCCACGCTGCGGCTCGGCGACGGCGCCGCGGCACTTTGGGTCCAGCCCGGCTCCGAGCCGGACGAGGACGCGCTCGCGGAGATCGTCGAACGCTCGGTGCCCGCGCACCGGCGGCAGGACGTCCTTGACGTCTTCGACGCGATGGGAGTGCATCATCCGGCGGAGCCGCACTGGTACCTGCCCCTCATCGGAGTGGTTCCGGAACGGCAGGGTCGAGGGAGCGGCACGGCCCTGATGACGCCGGTCCTGGACATCTGCGACCGGACGGGCTTCCCGGCCTACCTAGAGGCGACGACAGAAGACAGCCGCGCCCTCTACGCCCGCCTGGGTTTCGAGACGACGGCAGTGCTGCGCATCGCGGACTGTCCGCCGCTCTGGACCATGGTCCGGAAACCGCGGTGATTGCCATGACCTCGACCTGTCTCGTCAGCAAGCGCGCCCCGGCCACCCGGCCCGCTGTCGCGGAGGACGCAGAAACACTGGCCCGGCTCTTCGACATGGCCGATGGCGGGCTCTCTCGGCCGCGCTGGGCCGCGGCAGCGGCGCCCGGGCAGTCGCCTTTCGCGGTCGGCGCCGAAGAAATAATCTCGAACCGGACCCGGCAATCCCTGCGCGATGCCGAGGTCGCGACGCTCGGGCGGACAGTGGTCGGTGCGCTCCTCTCCTACCGCATGGCGCCAAAGATGATTGGAAAGGAGGACACCCCGTACGACCGGCTCAAGGCGGAGGTGCCCGGTAGCTGGTACATCGATTCTCTCGCTGTAGAGGAAGTGTGGCGCCGCGGCGGTGTGGGCGAGCTTCTGCTCGCTGCCGCCGCAAACAAGGCGCGTTTCGCAGGCTGCATCTCGCTGTCGCTGCTCGTCTACGACACGAACGTCGCAGCGGCGGCACTCTATGCACGATACGGCTTTCTGGAAACCAACGGTCTTCCCTTACCCACGGATCATCCCTCGGCTGCGCACTTCGTGCGGCTGCTCCAATGCAAGATCGGCGGCCCGCAGAACGGATCGAAAGAGGTGTCCTATTGGTCGTGATATTCGCGACAGATCGCATGCGTGCGCCAATTGGCAACTCTGTCTCGCCTTTCTCGTTCGACTGCTCCTCGCATCAGAAGGCGGGCCGGCCCACCCGTGGCGGAAATTGGCCCGTGTATCAGCGCTGCGTCGTCAAAGAGGCATCTGCGTCCTCCCTACGCGTTGGACACCGTGGAGCCATCGTTAATCGGTTTGCGCCGACGGCGGGTCGGCCACACACGAAAGCTGTCAGACGGCCACGAAAGGCGATCTCGTTGGCTGCATCGCCCGCAATGCGTGCCGCTCAAACGCAGCGGGGTTCGGCGTCAAAGCCGATGGGACAGATCGGGCTGATTGGGTAACGGAGGATTTCATGCTCATCGTCACCGTCATGGAGTGGGGGACGAGCATGGGATCCGGGACATGCAGTGCGGCCGAGAAGGCGGTGAAGGACATTCGCCGGCTGACCCGCCGGCAGCATTCCTCGGAAGAAGAGATCCGTCGTGCTGGAGGGGCTGCGCGGAGAGGAGCATCGCCGAGATCTGCCGCCGCGAGGGCGTCGCGCAGAGCCTCTGCTGCAGATGGTCGAAGGAGTTCCTCGAGGCCGGGAAGAAGCGCCTGGCCGGCGACACGGCACGGCGGACGACGGGCTCTGAGCGGCCCTGCACGACCATGCGGGCCACCGATGTGACCCATGCCCTCGAGGGCGCGCTGGTCGCCTCGGGATGCGATCACGCCACGGTGGCGCACCGGCCGCCGCGGCTGAGCGACAATGGCTCGTCCCACGTCTCGGACGACCTGGCGGACTGGCTGCGCGACCAGGGCATCGGACACATCCGCGGCGCGCCGAACCATCCGCAGGCCCAGGGCAGGATCGAGCGCTGGCACCAGACGCTCGGGAACCGCATCCTGCCGGAGAACCCCTACCTGCCCGGCTCCCTCGAACAGGCCGTCGTCGACTTCAACGAGCATCGCGACCACCGACGATACCACGACAGCTTCGGTACCCTCACCCCGGCTGAGGTCTACTCCGGCCGAGCGGCAACCATCCTCAGCGAAAGGCGCGAGATCAGGCAGCAAACCGTTCGACAGCGCCGCTTGCCGCACCAGCAGAGCGTCACGATCAAGCGCACCTGACCCAAATCATCCGACGACGGACACGCCGCAACTAGCCCGGCCGACCCCGAGCAGCGGTAGAGATGCTAAATTAAGGCGATGTTATACTTGCCGTACCCCGATGGGAGGGGGCAGGATGACCGTCAGTTGGTCGGCTGCGGACATCGTACGTGCACTCCGGCCTCCTTGGGATGGGCCGGCACTCATGCTCCAGTGCTACCTTGATGACAGCGGCACACACGGTGGCGCACCGGTTGTTGTCTGGGGCGGTGTAATAGGTTCTGTGGACCAATTCGGCCGCCTTGAGGATCAGTGGAAGAGACTACTCCGCGAGCCGCTGCCCGGCAAACTCCCCCTGAAAAGTTTTCACCTGTCACATTGTTGCGGAAGTTCGGAGAGTTCGAGCAAAATTCAGACGCTGAAGCCGATCGCGTGCAGTATCTGTTCCGGTCTGTGATTATCGAGTGCGGCATCATACCAATTGCTTCCGGCGCGAGTGTAGCGTCATGGGATGGCATCGTAATCGGGCGTCTCAGGGAATTCTTAGGTAGTGCAGAAAGCGCGTCTCTGGGATACGCTATTATGCGAGCATTCCAACATGCCGAGGCCAATCCAGAGATGAAGATGACCGTAGTGTTCGATCAGGGTCGCATGTTGCAGATGCACCAGAATCTGCTTCAAGCTGCTGCAACCCTGATGACTGGAGTGGCGGGCCGTCCAGCCGAAGTGTTCTTTCCCGTAGAAGGAACACCCGGTCTGCAAGCTGCGGACATGGTCGCCAACTATTTCTACAGGTACGCCGTGGCATGGATTGAGGATCGAAATTCAGACGCTGAACCTCACTTCCGCCATCTTGTGCAAAATTCGCCAAGCGACGAAGGTGGAGTGATTAACGAGTACGGGGTATTCAATGAGGACGCTATTCTGGCAATGGTAGATGGTATGCGAAGCAAGCGCCCGGGACTCTGGGAGAGTTAGCCGGATGGCCTACATCGATTCGATGCAATCCTACCCATGGCTTCCTCAAACCGTTCATCGGCCTCGGTGAGGCTTAGTTCGCCAGCGTCCACCATGTCTTTCACGGCCCTTCGGAACCGCTCGGACTGCTCGGTCTGGCTTATCTCGTCCTTCTTCTTCGGCATTAGACACCAATCGTTTGGTAGGTGAGACGCTTCCCGACGATGCCGAGAAGCGCAATGTCGGCGCGCTTACTGTCTTCGATCCCGTTGGCCTTGCGGTTGGTGTAGCGGAAGTCGAACTCGGCCATGTAGCGGTGAAGGTGCTTCTTGCCGCAATGCTGGTAGACGCCCTTCATTCCGCGCTTAAAAATTGAGAAGAAGCCTTCGATGATGTTGGTGTGGATCACGCCGCGGCCGTACTCGCCTTGGCCGTGGCGCACGAAGTCATGGCCCGCGAAGTCCAGCGCCTGCTTGGCGTAGTAGCTGGCTTCATCGGTATAGACCTGCGCCTCCTTTGCGATGTTCTCGCGCAAAATCGGGACAACAGTGCTCGCTTTCAGGTCGTCCACAACGATGCTGCGGACGCGGCCCGACCGCCGGTCAACGAGGCTCAGCATTTTGTGCTTGTGGGCGTAGCCACGGCCTTTCTTGACGCCATACGGCTTGATGGTGCGGTTATTGCCGATGAAGGTCTCATCTACCTCCACGGTGCCGCCGTTTCCGCCGAACGGAGCCAGATCGCCACAGCGCATCGCCTCGCGAATGCGGTGTGACATGAACCACGCAGTTTAAAGGGTCACGCCGAGCACGCGTTGGAGCTGGTTGCTGCTGATGCCCTTCTTGGTGGCGCACATCAGGTAGATGGCTTGAAGCCAGATATGCAGCTTGACGTGGCTCGAATCGAAAATGGTTCCGACCTTCACGGTGAACGGTTTGCGGCACTTGTAGCACTTGTAGGTGCCGATCCGAGTAGACTTGCCGCCCATCTTGCCGACGCGCTCGACGCCGCCGCAGTGGGGACAGACGGGACCAGTCGGCCAGACGCGCGCCTCCACGAAGGCGTAAGCCGCTTCTTCGTTGTGGAAGTGGGGCGCGGACAGGTTCGACATGACGTAACTCGTTGCCCTTTCTATCGAAGGGATCGGAGTGGGTACGTCAAGTATAATATCGCCTAAATCAAGTACAGCCCATCATCGCCGCCACGCAGCGATCATCGCATCACAGATATCGTGACCAAAGCAGCTCGGCGCACCAGCCAGAATAACGCGCAATCGAAGGCAAAATATGGGCCCGCTAATGGCGCAGTTACACGCGGTATTACCTGAAATCTCGCTCGTTCTGTCGCATCTACATCATCGAGCGGCGATTGCCTAGTTCCTGACAGATTTTCATGAGGAGGGCGATTCGACTTGGTCGAAGCTGCGCTACGCTACCTTCTTTGAACCAGTGCGAACGGTGCAATTGACAAAAGACGACGGGCTCTTCCTCTTTCTCTCCAGCCATCGTGGATCGGACCCCTTGCTACATGCGGCTGACGAAGGCCTTCGATCTGGTCGGCATCCAGAAGTTCCGCCAATTTGACGGGAAGGTCCGCGGGGGCACGAGGGCCTCGGACTAGTTGAGATGTAGGGCGATGGTTCAGCTCGCAGGATAGAATAGGTTCGGGGTGGCCGAGGCTGCAAACGGCAAGTTCTCTTCGGCTTTGGCGAAGACAAGGAAGACGAGGCTCCGATCGAGCCACGCGGCTTCGCGCCCAAAGCGACACGGCTGATCGAGGCCGAGAACCAAGACGGCGAGTCCATGTTCGACGACACGGCCGCTTCCGAGGACGACGAGCCGAAGCCGGCGAATAAGACCGACTATGATTGGGTTAAGCGACTGGAACTGAACGAGAAGCGCGAGATCAAAAGCATTGCCTGATACACGTCGCTCGTCTTCACGAATGACCGACGAGTGTACGAGCACACCCACGACATCACGATTAGAAGCCATTGGACCTCGCAGCCGCAGCCGTCCATCCAATGCCGGTTCCCAGCGAGGGCTACGGTCGATCGTGCAAGACTACGACGACTTGCCCAGTTGCCATGAAAGCTCCATCAAGGCTCGGTAGCTTCGGCTACGGGTCATCACCTGTGGACGAGATCAACTGAGGCTCGGCGTCGGCGATGGCCTTGCGCAACAACCCGATCCGGGACCATCTCGACGCCGAAGTCGGGACGGCGTGGAGTGGCCGGATCGGCTCATCGACGATTGCCACGAGATCCAGGACTACGTCTACAGCCTCGAGGCGGCGCGGATGGTTATCGTCGCCTCGGTGGCCCGCCTCTGCAAACTGGGCACGAAGTTCGACCGCGTTCCGATCGTAGGCTCTCAAGACAAGCGAAAATCCACCCTTGTTCGAGTTCTCGGCCGCGACCGCGTGCTTTGGGCGCCGCCGCAGCTCCCTAGCTGCCTTAGGATACAATTGGAGATTGAGTTGGTGCCCGGGGGCGGAATCGAACCACCGACACGAGGATTTTCAATCCACTGCTCTACCCCTGAGCTACCCGGGCACGGGTCAGCGGCGCGGCCGCCGGGGCGAGGGGCCTTCTACCGGCGCGTCCGTCGCGTTGTCCAGAGGGTCGGCCACGGATTCTCCCGGCGCCTCGTCGTCGACCGCGGGGATAGCGTAGGCCCCGGTCAGCCAGCAACCGAGGTCGACGTCGGCACAACGGCGCGAGCAGAACGGGCGATACTCCGCGACCGTGGGGCGTCTGCAGATCGGACAGGTCATCGAAGGCACTCCGTCAGCGGCAGGCGAACCCGGCGACGCCGCACCTCGAGATGCGACAGGGGCGTCCAGCCGACGATCGCGGTTTCGACGGGGTCCTGCCGGAGCGCCGCGGTCAGGGCCTGCTCGACACGCTGACGGTCGCGGCGCGGGATCGGGGCGAAGTCGACGACCACCTGCCCGCCGAGGCCGCGGCAGCGCAGTTCGCGCGGCAGAACGCGGGCGGCGGCGATGTTCGCCTTGAGCGCGGCGGCCGGAGACGTGTCGCGCCCGGTGTCGACATCGACCGCCACCAGCGCGCGCGTCGGCTCGATGCTCAGGCTTCCACCACCCGCCAGCGCGACGACCGGCCGGAGCAGCGCGTCGACCGCCTCCTCCACGCCGTTCTCGGCGAGCGCGGCCGCACCGTCCTGAACGTCATCGCTGCGGCCCCAGTCGCGCAGCGCGATCTCGTGCGGTCCCGGACCGTCGAACAGCCGCTCCGCCGGTCCTGACACGTCGCATGCCATGCGCGCGGCGAGGTCGGCGAGCGCCCCGAGCTCTGCGACGAGCGCCTCGCCGTCCGCATGCGCCGCCTCCGACCGCATGATGAGGCCGGCGCCCTCGGGCAGTTCGACGTCCGCGGCGAGGGACTCAAGCCGCTGACGCGCCGCCGCGTCACGCACCTGGCGCGAGACGTTCCGCCCCGGCGCACCGAGCGTGACGACGACATGCCGCCCCTTGAGGGCAACCCGGTTCGTCACCGGCACCGCCTTGCCGGCGTCGGCGTAGCCAGAAACCTGCACCAGGAGCGGGCGACCGGGCGATACCCCCCGCGTCGTCCGCAGGAACGCGGTGCCCTCGGGCAGCCGGAGGAAGACGCCTCCCATGCCCTTCACCGGACGGTCCGGCAGCGCGCGAAAGATCGTCTCCGGCGGCGGGCGATCGTCGGGCGGCGCGACGAGGAGGTCCTCGAGGACGCCGTCGACCACCAGCGCCGCCGCGTCGCGACCCCGCAGCCGCCCGAGGACGAGCGCACGACCCTTCATCGCCAGACCGGATGACCGGCGGCGGCGAGGAGCGTCGCGGTCTCGAAGAGGGGCAGGCCGACGACGGCGGTGAACGAACCCTGGATCCACGGGATCAGCGCGGCCGCCGGCCCCTGGATGCCATAGCCGCCCGCCTTGCCGCGCCAGTCGCCGGTGGCAAGGTACGCCTCCGTTTCCGCCTGCGACAGCGACTTGAACCGGACCGCCGTCGTGACGTGCCGCTCCCAGAGCTGCGGCCCGCGGCGGACGGCTATGGCGGTGACAACGCGATGCCGCCGCCCGGAGAGGAGGCCGAGAAAGCGGCGCGCCTCGTCCTCGTCCGCCGCCTTGCCGAGGATCCGCCGGCCCACCGCGACGGTCGTGTCCGCGGCGAGCACGATGTCGTCGTCGCCGGCCGCGACGGCCTCCGCCTTCTGCCGCGCCATACGCTGGCAGTATGGGCGCGGAAGCTCGCCCTTCGCCGGGGTCTCGTCGATGTCGGCCGGCAGCACGGCATCCGGCGCCACGCCGAGCTGCGCCAGCAGTTCCAGCCGGCGCGGCGAGGCCGAACCGAGGATCAGCCGTGGCCGCCTACTTGAAGCGATAGTTGATCCGGCCCTTGGTCAGATCGTACGGCGTCATTTCGACCTGCACGCGGTCGCCCGCCAGAACGCGGATGCGGTTCTTGCGCATCTTGCCCGCCGTGTGCGCGATGATCTCATGGCCGTTCTCGAGCTCGACCCGGAATGTCGCGTTCGGCAGGAGTTCCTTCACGACGCCCGGGAATTCCAGAAGCTCTTCCTTGGCCATGCTCGCTCCACCTGAGGACCCGCCACCCTGCGGGCGCGCCCTAGATGCGCCCGTGGGGGCAGATTTTCAAGACGTTTCGCCGGCCGTGGCGGCGAGGTCACGCTGCCAGAGGCGCAACCGCTTTTCCGTCTCGCGGTCGTCGCCGACGTCGCGCCAGGAAAGCCGTGCCGCGGGCCCGTCGATCGGGGCATAGCCGCGCCCGCGCCAGAAGGCGCCAAGGTCGCGATGCCGATGCGGGCGCATGGGGTGATCGTCGGGTCGGATGACGGAGGCGAAGACGACGTGGCGATACGCGTGCCGCCGGGCATGACGCTCGCGCACGTCGAAGAAGGCATGGCCGATGCCGCGTCCCTGGAACGCGGGCAGCAGCACGCTCTCTGCGAAATAGAAGACGTCTCGCGGGGCCAGCCCCGCCTCGGCCACGGCATCCGCGACCCCATCCTGGTGGTCGGTCAGCGGGGTGCCGGTGCAGGCGCCGACGAGGGCGGCTCCGTCGAAGGCGCCGGCGACGATGGCGGCGGCGCTCTCGGTGTAGGGGCGCAGATACGCCTGCTCGTATTCGATCTCGCCGTCGTAGAGATAGGGCCACTCGCGGAAGACGGTGATGCGCAGGGTCGCGAGGTCGTTCAGCCGCCGGGCGACCTCGTCGCGGGCAAGCGTGCGCACCTCGACGCTCATGGCGCTGCGTCGCCTTCGCTCGGGGGGCCGAAGCGCGCGAGCATCCGGTCGCGGATCTGGTCGCGAGCCTGGCGGTAGCTCGCGAGCTTGGCCTCCCGCGTCTCGCCGAGCCCGGTCGGATCGAGGATCGGCCAGTATTCGACGTCGAGCGCGTAGAGCCGTGTCATCTCGAGCGCACGCCGCTGGCTCGCCGGCGACAGGGCGACGATCAGGTCGAAGGCCGACAGGTCGTCACCCCATTGCTGCATCTCGTCGAACGATCGCACGCGGTGACGGTCGAGTTCCACCCCCATCTCGCGGCAGGCGGCGATGGTGAAGCCGTCGATCTCCATCTCGGACTTCACCCCCGCGGACTGCACGTAGGCGCGCTGGCCGTAGAACTTCTTCATCAGCCCCTCGGCCATCGGCGAGCGGACGGCGTTGTGGTCGCAGCAGAACAGAACCGATTGCGGGAAGTCGTCCGGCATCACCCGCCGAAATGCAGGACGCAGATCAGCGTGAAGAGCCGCCGCGCGGTGTCGATGTCGATCTCCGCCTTGCCCTCGAGCCGCTCCTGCAGCACCCGCGCGCCCTCGTTGTGGATGCCGCGGCGGGCCATGTCGATCGCCTCGATCTGCCCCGGCGGCAACTTCTTGACCGCGTCGAAGTAGGCCTCGCAGATCTGGAAGTAGTCCTTGACCACCTGGCGGAACGGGCTGAGCGCGAGGTGGAATTCCGCCTTGTCGTCCGTCGCCTCGGACGCGATGTCGAAGACCAGGCGCCGGTCGCGGATCGCGAGGCGCAGCCGGTAGGGGCCCGGCGGAACCGCGCGCCCGTCGCGCGCGACAGGCGCGAAGCTGTTGTCCTCGAGCAGGTCGAAGATGGCGACGCGGCGCTCCTGCTCGATCTCGGGCGTGGGCGGCGGCAGGTCGGCGTCGTCGACCTCGATATGGCTGAGCCGGGCGCTCACCCGTCGTTCAGCCGGTCGAGCCGGGCGCGGACGCTCATGGCGTGCGCCTGCAGGCCCTCCGCCCGGGCGAGGCGCTCGGCCGCCGGGCCGATCCGCCCGAGCGCGGCCGGCGTCATCCGCGACAGGGTCGTCCGCTTCATGAAATCGAAGACCGAAAGCCCCGACGAGAACCGCGCGGTGCCCGCAGTCGGCAGCACGTGGTTCGGCCCCGCGACGTAGTCGCCGATGGCCTCGGGCGTCCAACCGCCGAGAAAGACGGAGCCGGCGTTGACGATCTCTCCGGCGAGGCCGTCCGGATCCTCGGTCATGATCTCGAGGTGCTCGGGCGCGATGCGGTTGGCGAGCGCCGCCGCCTCGGCGAGATCGCGGGTGACGATGACCGCCCCGTGGTCGCGCCAGCTCGCGCACGCGATCGGGGCTCGGGGCAGCGTCGCGAGAAGCGCATCGACCGCCGACGCCACGGCCTCGCCCTGCTCCGGGGCGTCGGTGATGAGGATGGCCTGCGCCGCCCCGTCGTGCTCGGCCTGACTGAGAAGATCGATGGCGATCCAGGCGGCATCGGCGCTCGCGTCGGCGATCACCAGCACCTCCGACGGCCCCGCGACCATGTCGATGCCGACCCGGCCATAGACCTGGCGCTTGGCGGCGGCGACATAGGCGTTGCCCGGTCCGGTGATGACGTCCACGGGGGCCACGCTTTCGGTCCCGAACGCCATGGCCGCGATCGCCTGCGCCCCGCCGAGGCGGAGGACGATGTCGGCACCCGCCAGGTGCGCCGCGGCGAGCACCAGCGGGCTGATCTGTCCGTCGGGCGACGGCACGCAGACCGTGAGCCAAGGGACCCCCGCCACCTTGGCCGGGATCGCGTTCATCAGCACCGACGAGGGATAGGCGGCGGTGCCCCCCGGCACGTAGAGCCCGGCCGAGGCCACGGCGCGCCAGCGCCAGCCAAGCTCGGCGCCGGCGTCGTCGATCCACATCGCGTCGTGCGGGACCTGCCGCTCGTGAAAGGCGCGGATGCGCGCCGCGGCGAGCTCGAGCGCCTCCCGGTCCTCGGCCGCGACGCCATCGACCGCGGCGTCGATCTCGTCCGCGGCATAGGCGAGGCCGCCGGGCTCGAGCCGCACCCGGTCCCAACGCTCCGTCATCTCTACGAGAGCGGCGTCGCCCCGGGCGCGCACCTCGGCGATGATCTCGGCGGCCGACCGCTCCACGTCCTCCGCCGCGTCGTCACGCCGCGACAGGAGCGCCCTGAAGGCGCCTTCGAAGTCGCGGTCCTCGGTCGAGAGAAAGACGGGCATCGGCACCTCCGCGCCCGGACATACCCGTCGCTCCCCGGCGCCTCAAGCGTCGAGCCGGCGCACCATCAGCAACTCGTCGTGGTCGCGACCGTCGTGGCGAAGGGCCCGGGGGATGCGGCCGATCGGGTCGAACCCTTCCCTCCGGTAGAAGCGGATGGCGCGGGCGTTGTCCGCGTTCACGTGGAGCTCGATCTGCACCAGACCGAGTTCTTCCGCGATGGCCTCGATCTCGCGCAGCATGGCGCTCGCGTGGCCCGCGCCGCGAAACTCGGGGTCGAGCCAGACGGCGATCAGCGTCCCGCGATGGCGCAGCGACGCGACCGTCTGCGGCCAGAGCCCCATCGCCCCGACCGGGCGCCCGTTGTCCACGGCCGCGACGTAGCGGTTCTCGGCGAGCAGCCGGCGCCAGTCCGCCAGCGGCCGATCGGCCCAGTCCGCGTGGGCCGTCGCAAAGCTCGTCGGCGCCTCGCGCAGCATCCGCAGCCGAAGAGCCCGCCAGGCCTCGGCGTCGTCCGGGCCGAAGCGGCGGACCGTCATTCGTGGCGCGGCACCCGGCCCGAGGGTGCCTCGTAGGGCCGCGTCACGTCGCGCAGGATCACCTCGAGCGCCTCCGCGGCGACCCGCATGGCGCCGTCGCCGGCGAGCATGATCTCGACCGCGCCGGTGCCTTCGGCCGCCGGGATCCAGGACACCGACAGGATCGAGAGGACCGTGTCGTCGTCGACGCCGTCAAGGCCCGAGCTGCGAACCTGCAGCGCGTCCTCGATCGAGACGACGCAGCGCACCCGCTCGAAGGTGCGCCCGGTCTGCTCGGCCCGCGGCAGGTCCTCCCAGCGGAAGCGGTTGACGAGGATCGCGAACCGCCGCTCCGCCCGGCGCCAGCGGGCGTCGCGGCGCAGGAACACGGCATCCTGCAGCAGCGCCGAGATCACCGCCAGATCGTCGGCGTCCAGGGCCCGCAGCCGCAGCGGCCGCTCGCCCCCCTCCTCGAACCGCGCGTCGCGGGTCATGCGGGGACGCGCTCGATGCGGGCGCCGACGGCGCCGAGCTTCTCCTCGACGCGCTCGTAGCCCCGGTCGAGGTGATAGACGCGGTTGACCACCGTCTCCCCCTCGGCACCGAGGCCGGCGAGGATCAGGCTGACGCTCGCCCGGAGATCGGTCGCCATCACCGGGGCGCCGCGCAGACGCTCGACGCCGTGGACGGTCGCGCTGCCGCCGTGCACCTCGATCTGCGCCCCCATGCGCATCAGCTCGGGGGCGTGCATGAAGCGGTTCTCGAAGATGCGTTCCTCCAGGTGGCTCGTGCCGCGCGCCGTGCACAGAAGCGCCATCATCTGCGCCTGCAGGTCGGTGGGGAAGCCCGGAAACGGCTCGGTCTCCACATCGACCGCGGCGGCACGCCCCTCGGCACTGACGGTCAGGCCCTGCGGCGTCCCTGTCACCTTTGCCCCGGCCTCTTCGAGTTTGTCGGCGAACGCCGCGACGAGGGCGCGCTGGCCGCCGACGAGCTCGACCTCGCCCCCCGCGATCGCGGGCGCCAGCATGTACGTCCCGAGCTCGATCCGGTCGGGAACGACGGTATGGGTCGCGCCATCGAGCCGATCGACCCCCTCGACCGTGATCGTCGCCGTGCCCTCGCCGCCGATGCTGGCGCCCATCCGGCGCAGGCACACGGCGAGGTCGACGATCTCGGGCTCACGCGCGGCGTTCTCGATCACCGTCGTCCCGCGGGCGAGCGTCGCCGCCATCAGCGTGTTCTCCGTCGCGCCGACGGAGACGAAGGGAAAGGCGATGCGACCGCCGCGGAGACCGCCCGGTGCCGTCGCATGGACATACCCGTCGCGGAGATCGAGGACGGCGCCCAGCGCCTCGAGGGCGCGCAGATGCAGGTCCACCGGTCGCGCGCCGATCGCGCAGCCCCCGGGCAGCGACACGATGGCCTCGCCCCGCCGCGCGAGGAGCGGTCCGAGCACCAGGATCGACGCCCGCATCTTGCGCACGATGTCGTAGTCGGCGCGGTGGTTGTCGACCGCATGCGACGACAGCGCCAGGACCTTGCCGTCCTGCAGCGCGGTGATCTCGACGCCAAGCGAGCAGAGCAGCTCCGTCATCGTGCGGATGTCCGAGAGCCGCGGCGCGTTGGTCAACGTCAGCGGCGCGTCGCTGAGAAGCGTCGCCGGCATCAGCGCGAGGCACGCGTTCTTGGCGCCCGCGATGGGAATGCGGCCGGAGAGGTGGGCGCCGCCGCGGACGACGATCCGGTCCATCAGGCGGTGTCCTTGGGGCGCGCCTTCGCCTGCGCCTTGCGCTTGGCGAGGTTCGCCTTGAGGGCGGCCTTCAGCCGCTCGTCGCGCGACATCGGGCTCGTGGCGGTCGATGGCGGGGGCTTCTTCGTCACAGGCGGCGCATAGCCCAGACGGGTTGGGGCGTCCAGCGCAGGGGACCGGGTTTGCGGTTGCGCCAACAACGGTTTGCCGCTATCGGGCCACGTCGCGACGCCCGGCATCGTCCGGTTGTGGTTTCGGGGCGTCGCCGATGGCTGCCGTAGCTCAGGGGTAGAGCACTCCCTTGGTAAGGGAGAGGTCGAGAGTT
>CAYMRW010000011.1:15963-18361 GCA_964392825.1 uncultured Rhodobacterales bacterium | reverse complement strand
CGAGGTCATCGACTTCGTCACCGACCGCTACGGCGAGTTCGTCCTCCTCCGTCCGACGGCGGAGGGCGCGAACCTCGTCCTCTGGGTCGCGGGGCCGCTGATGCTCGTCGTCGCGGTCGGCGTCGCCGTCACGACGCTCGGACGCCGCGGCGCGACCCTGCCCGATGATGACCTCACCGATGAGGAGCGCGCGCGTCTCGGCGAGTTGACGCGCCGCTAGGGCTTTCACGCCTGCCGTCTTGAGCGTAGGGGTCCGCGGGGTCGGATTGCGAGGGGCGTCGCGCATGGACTACACCACCATCCGGCTGTCGGTGACCGGGGGCTTGGCGCTTCTGCAACTCGACCGCCCCGAGGTCATGAACGCGCTCAGCACGCAGATGCGCGCCGAGATCCTCGACGTCTTCCGCAGCCTCGATCCGGGGGTTCGTGCGCTGGTCCTGACCGGGATCGGCCGCGCGTTCTGCTCGGGTCAGGATCTGGGCGACCGCACCAACCTCGACGTTGCCGATCTCGAGCGCACGCTGCGCGACGAGTACGAGCCGATGCTGAGGGCGATCTACGACTGCCCGGTGCCGACGCTCGCCGCCGTGAACGGGGCGGCGGCGGGGGCGGGGGCCAACCTCGCGCTTGCCTGCGACGTCGTCGTCGCGACCGAGAGCGCGGTCTTCGTGCAGGCGTTCGCCCGCGTCGGCCTCATTCCCGACGCCGGCGGCACCTACTGGCTGCCGCGGCAGATCGGCGTCGCGCGGGCGATGGGCGCCGCGCTCTTCGCCGAACCGGTGCCGGCGCGCCGCGCCGCCGAGTGGGGGATGATCTGGGAGGCCGTGCCGGACGACGCCTTCGAGGAGACCTGGCGGCGGAGGGCCGCGCACCTCGTCGCTGGACCGACGGAGACCTACGGTCACGTCAAGACGGCGCTCCGGGCGAGTTTCGACAACGATCTCGACGCACAGCTCGCGCTCGAGGCGCGACTGCAGGGCGCCTGCGGCAAGACCCGGGACTTCAAGGAGGGGGTGCTGGCCTTCCTCGAGAAGCGACCCGCGCGGTTCGAGGGGCGCTGACGCGCCCTCGCGTCAGCCGTCAGGACGGTCCAACGCCATGTAGAGGCTGTCCGACCAGACGCCGGCGACGCAGAACGTGCGCTCGGCCCGCCCGGTCGCGACGAACCCGGCGCGATGGAGCACGACACGCGATCTCGCGTTGCGCGGATCGATGTCGGCGGTGATCCGGTCATGGCCGCCGACGGCGAAGAGGTAGGGCAGCAAATGCGCCAGCATCTCGCCGGCCAGACCTTGCCCCCACTCGTTCGGATCGAGGATGAAGCCGATCTCGTTCCCGGCGTGCAGGCCGGCCGTCCCGATGACCCGCCCGCCACGCTCGACGGCGAGGTAGGTGGGCGGATCGGGCTGCTCGAGCATCGCCGCCAGCAACCGTCGGGTCACGGTGCGATCCGTGTGCGGCGGATCCGACCAGTAGCGCATCGCACGGGGGTCGGAATAGACGCCGAAGAGGTCGGACAGGTCCGTCGCCCGCGCCGGCCGCAGCAGCAGCCGGGCGGTGCGGATCGGCAGATCAGCGCTTCTCGACCTCGACATAGTCGCGCAGGGTGGCACCGCAGTAGAGCTGGCGCGGCCGGCCGATCTTCATCTGCGGATCGGAGATCATCTCCTTCCACTGGCTGACCCAGCCGACCGTGCGGCTGACCGCGAAGATCGGCGTGAACATCGATGTCGGGAAGCCCATCGCGTCGAGGATGATGCCCGAGTAGAAGTCGACGTTCGGGTAGAGCTTCTTCTCGGCGAAGTACGGGTCGTTGAGCGCGATTTCCTCAAGTTCCTTGGCGACCTGCAGCGTCGGATTGTTCTCGACGCCGAGCAGACCCAGCACCTCGTCCGCCGACTGCTTCATCACCTTGGCGCGCGGGTCGAAGTTCTTGTAGACGCGGTGGCCGAACCCCATCAGGCGGAAGGGGTCGTCCTTGTCCTTGGCGCGCTCGATGAACTCGGGGATACGGTTCGGCGTGCCGATCTCGCGCAGCATCTCGAGGCAGGCCTGGTTGGCGCCGCCATGCGCGGGGCCCCACAGGCAGGCGATCCCGGCCGCGATGCAGGCGAACGGGTTGGCCCCCGAGGACGAGGCGAGGCGCACCGTCGAGGTCGAGGCGTTCTGCTCGTGATCGGCGTGCAGCGTGAAGATGAGGTCCATCGCCCGCGCGAGAACCGGATTGACCTGATACTCCTCCGCCGGGACCGCAAAGCACATCCGAAGGAAGTTGGACGCGTAGTCGAGGGAGTTCATGGGATACACGAACGGCTGGCCGATCGAGTACTTGTAGGCCCAGGCCGCGATCGTCGGCATCTTGGCGATCAAGCGGATCGTCGCGACCTCGCGCTGCCAC
>CAYMRW010000011.1:1720-15932 GCA_964392825.1 uncultured Rhodobacterales bacterium | reverse complement strand
GTCGGTGGAGTCGTGGTAGAACGCGGACATCGCGCCGACGACCCCGACCATGGTCGCCATCGGGTGCGCATCGCGCCGGAACCCGCGGAAGAAGTACACCATCTGCTCGTGCAGCATGGTATGCATGGTGACGCGGTTCTCGAAATCCTCGAGTTGCGTCGCCGTGGGCAGCTCGCCGTAGAGGAGCAGGTAGCAGACCTCGAGAAAGTGCGACTTCTCCGCCAGCTGGTCGATCGGATAGCCGCGGTGGAGGAGTTCGCCCTTGTCGCCGTCGATGAACGTGATCGAGCTGTCGCAGGCCGCCGTCGACGTGAAGCCCGGATCGTAAGTGAAGAGGTCGGCCTGGGCATAGAGCTTGCGAATGTCTATGACGTCGGGTCCGGCCGTCGGCGACATGATCGGGAGTTCGACCGACTTGTCGTTCCAGCTGAGCGTGGCAGTCTTCGTCATGGCATCCCCTCCATGGCGCGGCGTCGGTCCGCGCGGTGTCCCAAGGGCCCTCAGGCCGCGTCGTCGAGGCGCGCGATCGTTTCGTCGCGGCCGATCACCATCATCATGTCGAACACGCTGGGCGTCGCCGTGCGCCCCGCCAGCGCCGCCCGCAGCGGCTGCGCCAGCTTGCCGAGCTTGATGTCGTGCGCGTCGGCGAGGCGGCTCACGACATCCTCGAGCCCGTCGCGCGTCCAGCTAGCATTCTGCAGTTGCGGCGTCAATTCGGCAAGGAGCAGGCGGGCATTGGCGTCAAGCGCCTTCGCGGCCGCAGCATCGGGGACGATCGGGCGTTCTGCGATGGCGAAGTGCGCCTTCTCGAGGAGGTCGGGATAGCTCTTCGCCCGCTCCTTGACGTGCGGCATCGCCGCGAGGAGCGCCTCGCGCGCATCCGCGCCGATCGGCAGGCGGCCGGTGGCGGACAGCCAGTCGAGCGCCTCGCCGACGAGGACGTCGTCGGGGGTCATCGCGATGTGCCGACCCGCGAGGTGGTCGAGCTTCTTGCGGTCAAGCCGCGCCGGCGCCCGCCCGATGCCGTCGAGACCGAACCAGTCGAGCGCCTGCGCCGTGCTGAACACCTCCTCGTCGCCATGGCTCCAGCCCAGCCGGGCAAGGTAGTTCCGGAGCGCCGAGGCCGGGTACCCCTCCGCGCGCCATGCCTCGATCCCGAGGGCACCGTGACGCTTCGAGAGCTTCTTCCCGTCCTCGCCGTGGATCAGCGGGATGTGTGCCCAGACCGGCTCGTTCCAGCCCATGGCCCGCCAGATCCGGGCCTGCCGCGGGGTGTTGCCGAGATGATCGTCGCCGCGGATCACGTGCGTGACCCCCATGTCGCGATCGTCGACGACCACCGCAAGCATGTAGGTCGGCGTGCCGTCCGAGCGGAGCAGCACCATGTCGTCCAGATCCGCGTTCTGCCACGTCACGGTGCCCTGCACCGCGTCCTCGACGACCGTCTGTCCTTCGCGGGGAACGCGAAGCCGCACCACGCTCGGGCCTTCGGGATGCGCGGCGGGATCGGCATCGCGCCAGGGGCTGCGGAAGATCGTCGAGCGGCCCTCGTCTCGGGCCCTGGCGCGGGCCGCCTCGATCTCGTCCTGCGTTGCCCAGCACCGGTAGGCGTGGCCCGCGGCGAGCAGCGCCTCCGCCACCTCGGCGTGCCGGTCGGCCCGGCCGAACTGGCTGACCGCGTCGCCGTCCCAGTCCAGGCCCAGCCACCGCAGCCCCTCGAAGATCGCCAGCGTCGCCTCCGGCGTCGAGCGCGCGCGGTCGGTGTCCTCGATGCGAAGAAGGAACCGCCCGTCGCGGCCGCGCGCGAAGAGCCAGTTGAAGAGCGCGGTCCGCGCCCCGCCGATATGCAGGTAGCCTGTCGGCGACGGGGCAAAACGCGTGACGACACTCATGCGGGCCGCATTAACCTTCCGCTAACCACGGCGGACGTACCACCGCGGTCGGTCTAGACAAGGCCCGGAGGGGTATCAAGGGTGGCCGCCCTCAGACAATTCGCGCGCGTTCTGGATGGCCAGCGGGGTCATCTGTTCGCGTGGACCCCCGTTTTTCTCGGTACCGGCATCGGCATCTATTTCGCGCTCGGGTTCGAGCCTGGCGCGTCGCACTGGGCGGGACTCGTGGGCGTCGCCGCGATGCTGGCCGTGCTCGCCCGGGGCCTGACCTCGCTCAGGCCCGTGCCCGTCGCCCTCCTCCTCGTCATCGCCGGAACCGCGCTCGCGGCATGGCGCACGCACGACGTGGCGGCGCCGGTCCTGGGCTTCCGCTACTACGGCCCGGTCGAGGGGCGGGTCGTCGCCATCGACCGCTCCGCCTCGGATGCGGTGCGGCTGACGCTCGACCGCGTCGTCCTCGAACGGACGCCACCCGGACGGACCCCCGAACGCGTGCGCATCTCGCTGCACGGAGAGCAGGGGTTCGTCGATCCGGCGCCGGGCATGCGGGTTATGGCGACCGCGCATCTCTCGCCGCCCGGCGGCCCGGTGGAGCCCGGCGGGTTCGATTTCCGCCGCCAGGCCTGGTTCCAGGGCATCGGCGCCGTCGGCTACACCCGCACGCCGGTGCTGGCGGCGACCGAGCCGAGCCGCCGCGGCCTCCTGATGACGTCGCTTCGCGCCAGAATCTCGACCGCCGTGCAGTCGGCGCTCCCCGGGCGGGTCGGGGCCTTCGCCGCGGCCATCACCACCGGCGATCGATCGGGCATGGATCAGCTGACGCTCGCGTCGCTCCGCGCCTCGAACCTTGCGCATCTGCTCGCGATCTCGGGCCTGCACATGGGCCTTCTGACCGGCTTCGTGTTCGCCTCGGTCCGCTATGGGCTCGCCGCAGTGCCGCGCGTCGCGCTGGCCTGGAATGCCAAGAAGCCCGCGGCGATCGTCGCGCTCGCGGCGGCCGCGTTCTATCTCGGGCTGTCGGGCGGCAACGTCGCGACCGAACGCGCCTTCATCATGGTCGCCGTGATGCTGGTCGCGGTCCTGTTCGACCGGCAGGCGCTGTCCCTGCGGTCGGTGGCGCTCGCTGCCATGATCCTCCTCGTGCTGCGGCCCGAGGCGCTGACCGGGCCGGGGTTCCAGATGTCCTTCGCCGCCACCACGGCGCTGATCGGCGTCTACGGCTGGCTGCGGGGGCGCGAGGTGCCGCGGATGCCCCGCTGGTTGGCCCCCGTCGGCGGCGTCCTGCTCTCGTCGGCCATCGCCGGTGCGGCGACGGCGCCGATCGGCGCCGCGCATTTCAACCAGGTGGCGCATTACGGGCTTCTGGCCAACACGCTCTCCGTCCCCCTGATGGGCGCGGTCGTGATCCCGGGCGCCGTGCTCGCCGGGATCCTCGCGCCCGTCGGCCTCGGCTGGGTTGGGCTCGCGGTGATGGCGCCGGCGATCGCCTGGATCCTCGCGGTGTCGGACTGGGTCGCGGGCCTCGGCGGTGCCATCAGCATGGTGCCGGCTCCGGGGCCGCTGGTGCTGCCGCTCGTCGCCGCGGGCGGCCTCTTCGCGATCCTCTGGCACGGGCGTGCCCGCGCGCTCGGGGTGGTCCCGCTCGCCCTGTCGCTGGCGCTGTGGGCCGGAACCGACCGGCCCGACATCCTCGTCTCCTCGACGGGCGGCCTGGTCGGCATCCTCACCGAGGAGGGCAGAGCGCTCAGCAAGCCCCGCGGCGAGAGCTTCGCCGCGGAGATCTGGCTGGAGAACGACGGCGACCGGATCTCCCAGGCGGGGGCGGCGAGGCGCTCCGGCTTCGTCCCTGCGGCGGAAGACGCTCTCCGCGCCGCCGGGCACCCCCTCTTTCTCGTGACGGGAAGGCGCGGGGCGGAGCGTGCCGCACGGCTCTGCACGGCCGGGGCACTTGTCGTCACCTCGGCGCGGCTCGACCTCGACGGTCCCTGCACGCTCTACGACCGGACACGGCTGGAGAGGCTGGGGGGCATTGCGGTCGCGCCGCGCGCGGACGGGTTCGACGTGACCGCCGTCGCCGAATGGCAGGAGCCGCGACCGTGGACGTCGCCGCGGCCGCCGGCGGCCTCGCCGCTCGCACGCGCCATCGCGTCCGTCCGCCAGCAGCTCGTCGGGGCAGGTGTCTGACGCGAGGATCGAGGTTCCGCGATACGCGGAGGCGCTTCATTCGCTGCGATTTCACGCGCGCCCATGGACGGTCTGGAACGCCAGGACCCGAACCTGCGCCCGATCGCGATCCCGCATCGCCCGGACGCCTCCGGTTCGCCCATATCTGCACGGGAACGCCGAGGTCGCCGCCGTCGTCCTTTGCCGCATCGGGTCACGGCTGCCCGTGGCTGTCTCCTGTCGCGTCGCCGGCAGCCTCTCGATCAGTTTGGTACCCGATCGGTTGACGAATGCGCGGATCTGACGGCGGCCGGCCCCTCGCGCCGCCGCGAGCGCACGTGGCGCGACATCTTCCGGTGGCGGTCGGATGCCGGCCGGAAGCTCGAGCGCGACCGGCTCCTGCGCTGCGCAGCCCCCGATCAGTAGGTCCGGATCAGGCCGACAAGCCGCCCCTGCACCTTCACCTGGTCCTCGCGGTAGATGCGCGTCTCGTAGGCCGGGTTCGCCGCCTCGAGCGCGACCGAGCCGCCCTGGCGTCGATAGCGCTTCAGCGTCGCCTCCTGCCCTTCGACGAGGGCGACGACGATCTCGCCGTTGGACGCGGTCGCGCCCTCGCGGATGACGACGATGTCGCCCTCGTTGATGCCTGCACCGATCATCGAGTCGCCCCTGACCTCCAGCGCATAGTGCTGGTCGGCCCCGGACAGCATCTGGCCCGGCACGGCGACGTTGTGGCTGACCTGGCTGATCGCCTCGATCGGCACGCCGGCGGCGATGCGGCCCATGACCGGAAGCTCGACCGCATAGACCTCGACCGCCATGGCGTTCGCGGGTCGCGGATTGTCGTTGCGGCCGCCATCCCCGTCTATCACCTGGGGCACGAAGCCCGGCCCCGATTCCATCGCCTCGGGCAGCCGCACGATCTCGATGGCGCGCGCCCGGTGCGCGAGGCGGCGGATGAAGCCGCGCTCCTCCAGGGCGGTGATGAGACGGTGGATCCCCGACTTCGAGCGAAGGTCGAGCGCGTCCTTCATCTCGTCGAACGACGGCGGCACGCCGTCGCGCTGGACGCGCCGGTGGATGAAGTCGAGGAGTTGCATCTGCTTGCGGGTGAGCATGCCCCGTTCCTTGCAAAAGGCGCGGCGCTGCCGCTACACCTTTTGTTCTACCCTCGTTCCCGTTTTGGGTCAATGCCTTGCGCCGACATCTTGGCGGGACCGGCGCACAGGGCCGCAGCGAAAAACGGCATCCGCGCTTCGGCATCCGCAAGTGAGGCATGAAACGTGGCCAAACGGCTGGGTCAGGGAACGCGCCTGGTGCCGATGTCGGCGTTCGGTGCGTGGTGCGGTGCGGTCTGACGCGCTAGCGCGTGGCGAACCCGCACCAACACGTGCATGATCGCCGCGGCGCCTCCCGCGCCAAGGAAGCCGCATGTCGATCCTCGCCGCCGTCCACCATCTGACGCACTACCGTTACGACCGGCCGGTGACGCTGGCGCCGCAGGTGATCCGGCTGCGCCCGGCGCCGCACAGCCGCACCCGGGTGATCAGCCATAGCCTCAAGGTCACGCCGACAGGGCACTTCGTCAACCATCAGCAGGACCCATACGGCAACTGGCTGTCCCGCTTCGTCTTCCTCGAGCCGGTGCGCGAGCTTCGCATCGAGGTCGACCTCGTCGCCGACATGACGGTCTGGAACCCGTTTGACTTCTTCGTGGAAGAACGGGCGGAGTGCTGGCCCTTCGACTATCCGCTCGAGCTCGAGCTTGACCTGTCGATCTATCGCCGGCCCGAGCCCGCCGGGCCGCTGCTTCGGGACTGGGTCGAGAGCGTCGGGCGCGAGCGACGGCGTACCATCGACATGCTGGTCGACCTGAACGCACGGGCGGCGCGCGAGATCGAGTACGTCATCCGCCTCGAGCACGGGGTGCAGTCGCCGGAGGAGTCGCTGCGCACCCGGCGTGGCTCCTGCCGGGATACCTCGTGGCTGCTCGCCGAGGCGCTACGGCATCTGGGCTTCGCGGCGCGGTTCTGCTCGGGCTACCTGATCCAGCTGAAGCCCGACCTCGTGGCGTCCGACGGCCCGAAGGGCACCGACCACGATTTCACCGACCTGCACGCATGGTGCGAAGTGTACCTGCCCGGGGCGGGATGGATCGGCCTCGACCCGACCTCGGGACTCCTCACCGGCGAGAGCCACGTCCCGCTCGCCGCCGCCCCGCACTACCGGAACGCCGCGCCGATCAGCGGGACGGCGAGTTTCGCCGAGGTCGACTTCGCCTTCGACATGAGCGTGACGCGGGTGGCGGAGCATCCGCGCATCACCTGGCCCTTCGACGACGACGCGTGGACGGCGCTCGACGCGCTGGGAGAGACGGTCGACGAGGCGCTGAGGGACGGCGATGTCCGCCTGACGATGGGCGGCGAGCCGACCTTCGTCTCGACCGACGACTTCGAGAGCGAAGAGTGGAACACCGCCGCCACCGGGCCGCAGAAGCGCGCCGTCGCCGACCGGCTGATCCGTCGCCTGCGCGACCGCTTCGCGCCCGGCGGCTTCCTGCATTTCGGGCAGGGCAAGTGGTATCCCGGAGAGACGTTGCCGCGCTGGACCTTCAGCCTCTACTGGCGCCGCGACGGCGTGCCGATCTGGCAGGACGCGGGCCTGATCGCCGAGGAGGTGGCGGACGGCAGCCCGACGCCAGACGACGCCGAGCGGCTGGTGACCGGAATCGCCGGCGAGCTCGGCATCGACGTCGACTACGTGGTGCCGGCCTACGAGGACCCGGGCGAGTGGCTCCTGAAGGAGGCGAACCTGCCCGAGAACGTCACGCCCGAGAACAGCGAACTCGAGGATCCGGAGGCGCGGCACCGCATGGCGGCGGTGTTCGAACGCGGCCTCACCGCACCCACGGGCTACGTGCTGCCGGTGCAGCGCTGGCAGGCCAAGGACGCGGGCGGCCGTCGCTGGCGAAGCGAGAAGTGGGGGCTGAGGCGCCGCGACGTCTACCTCGTTCCCGGCGACAGCCCCATCGGCTACCGTCTGCCGCTCGGGGCGCTGCCCTACGTGCCGCCATCGTCCTACCCCTACGTCAACACCCAGGATCCGACCCAGCCGCTCGGGCCCTTGCCCGAGGCGCCGGGGGCCGAGGGGCGGGTTCAGATGATGGCGCACTTCGCCGAGGCGGGGCCGGTGCAGGACCGGGTCGAGCAGCATCTCGGCGAGATCGGCGGGGCCGTCCGCACCGCGGTCACGGTCGAGCCGCGGGACGGCCGGCTCACCGTCTTCATGCCGCCGGTCGAACGTATCGAGGACTACCTCGAGCTCGTCGCCGCGGCCGAGGCGGCGGCGAGCGCGCAGGGCGTGCAGGTGCATATCGAGGGGTACGCGCCGCCGCCCGACCCGCGCCTCTCCGTCATCCGCGTGGCGCCGGACCCCGGCGTCGTCGAGGTCAACGTCCACCCCGCCGGCACCTGGGCGGACCTGAAGGCGATCACCGAGGGGGTCTATGCCGAGGCGCGGGCGGCCCGGCTCGGCGCCGACAAGTTCATGATCGACGGCAAGCACACCGGGACGGGCGGCGGCAACCACGTCGTCGTCGGCGGCCGCACGACGATGGACTCGCCCTTCCTGCGCCGGCCGGATCTGCTCAAGTCGCTGATCCTCCACTGGCAGCGGCACCCGTCGCTGTCGTACCTGTTCAGCGGCCTCTTCATCGGTCCGACCAGCCAGGCGCCGCGCGTCGACGAGGCGCGCCACGACGGCCTCTACGAGATGGAGATCGCCCTCGCTCAGATCCCGGCGCCAGGAGAGGGGGAGACGCCGTTTCCGTGGCTCGTCGACCGCTTGCTGCGCAACCTCCTGGTCGACGTCACCGGCAACACCCACCGTGCCGAGATCTGCATCGACAAGCTGTACTCGCCCGACGGCCCCACGGGTCGCCTCGGCCTCGTCGAGTTTCGCGGCTTCGAGATGCCGCCTGATCCGCGGATGAGCCTCGCCCAGCAGCTCCTGATCCGGGCGATCATCGCGCGTCTCTGGGCCTCGCCGCAGCGCGGTCCGCTGACCCGCTGGGGCACGGCGCTGCACGATCGCTTCATGCTGCCGCATTTCGTCTGGGAGGACCTTCTGGAGGTCCTGCGCGATCTCGGCGAGCACGGCTTCCCCATGCGCCCCGACTGGTTCGAGGCCCAGGCCGAGTTCCGCTTCCCGTTCTGCGGCGAGACCGAGGTCGAGGGCGTGACGCTCGAGATCCGGCAGGCGCTGGAGCCGTGGCACGTCCTCGGCGAGACCGGCGCCATCGGCGGCACGGTGAGCTATACCGACTCGTCGACCGAGCGGCTGCAGGCCAAGCTCACCGCCGCCGATCCGAGCCGCTATGCCGTCACCTGCAACCGCCGCCGCGTGCCGCTGCAGCCGACGGGCACGAATGGCGTTCAGGTCGGCGGCGTGCGCTACAAGGCCTGGCAGCCGTCCACGGCGCTGCACCCGGTGCTGCCGCCCGACGCGCCGCTCACCTTCGACATCTTCGACACCTGGACCGGCCGGGCGCTCGGCGGCTGCGTCTACCACGTCGCGCATCCCGGCGGGCGGCACTACGACACCTTTCCCGTCAATGCCAACGAGGCCGAGGCCCGCCGGCTGGCCCGGTTCGAGGCGCACGGCCACACCCCCGGCAGCTACGTCGCGCAGCCCGAACGTGCGCATCCGGAGTTCCCGATGACGCTCGATCTGCGCCGCCCGGCGGGCGTCTGAGCGTCGTGACCCGGCCGGAACGCCACCCACCGGACCGCGAGGCGCTGCTGGCAGGCTATCGCCGGGACGGCGACATGCCCGACGAGCTCGTCGCCCGCGACGGCAGCGTCCGCCCGGTCTGGGAGGGCCTCGTGTCGCTGGTGGCCGAGGCCGCGCCGGAGGATTTGCGCCGGCGCACGGCGCGGGCGGACCAGTACCTGCGCGACGCCGGCATCTTCTTTCGGACCTACGGCGGCGAGGGTGCGTCGGAGCGGGACTGGCCGATCTCGCACCTCCCCGTGCTCGTGGCCGAGACGGAATGGCGGGGCATCGAGGCCGGCCTGATCCAGCGCGCCGAGGTGCTGGAGGCGGTCTGCGCCGACCTCTACGGCCCGAACCGCCTCGTCGCCGAGGGGCATCTGCCCCCGGCGCTGATCGGCGACAACCGGGAATGGCTGCGTCCGATCGTGGGCACGCCGCCACGCGGCGGCCATTTCCTGCACTTCATCGCCTTCGAGATCGGCCGCGGTCCGCAGGGCGGCTGGTGGTTGCTGGGCGACCGGACGCAGACGCCCTCGGGTGCGGGGTTCGCGCTCGAGAACCGGATCGCCACGCGCCGCGTCTTTCCCGACGTCTTCGGCGCGCTGAACGTGCACCGCCTCGCGCCCTTCTTCCGCGAGTTCCGCGACGCTCTGCAGGCGCTGAACGACCCGGACGGGCGCGCCGCGATCCTGACCCCCGGCCCCGCCGCGGACACCTATCTCGAGCACGCCTACATCGCCCGCTATCTCGGCCTGATGCTGCTCGAGGGCGAGGATCTGGCGGTGCGCCACGGCCGCCTCTTCGTCCGCACGGTCGCGGGGCTCAAACCCGTCAGCACGCTCTGGCGGCGGCTCGACGCCAACTGGGTCGACCCGCTCGAGCTCGAGGAGACCTCGGCCATCGGCACGCCGGGACTCGTCGGCGCCGTCCGCGCCGGCGGGGTCACCGTGGTCAACGCGCTCGGGTCGGGCGTGCTCGAGACCCGGGCGCTTCTCGCCTTCATGCCGCGCATCTGCGAGATTCTGACGGGAGAGCCGCTGGCGATGCCGAACGTCGCCACCTGGTGGTGCGGGACCGCGGCGGAGCGCGACTATGTGCGCGAGAACGCCGCGGCGATGACCCTGAGCGACGCCCATTCGACGCGGCTTCCGTTCGAGCGCGACCCGCCCTTCGACAGTGGCGGCTACGAGGGGAGAGCCTTCCGCGCCTGGATCGAGCGCGAGGGCGGACGCCTCGTAGCGCAGGAGGCGGTGCGGCTCTCGACGACGCCCGTCTTGACCGCGGGCGGACGGATCGAGCCCCGTCCGATGAGCCTGCGCGTCTTCCTCGCGCGGACCCCGCAGGGCTGGCGGGTGATGCCGGGCGGCTTCGCCCGCATCGGCATGGCGCGCGACCCGCACGTCGCCGCGATGGCGCAGGGTGGTCGCGTGGCCGACGTCTGGGTGGTCTCGGACGCGCCGGTCGGGGCCGAGAGCATGCTGCCGCGCGGCGCGGCAGGTTTCGCGAGGGCGCAACCGGGGCTCCTGCCCAGCCGGGCGGCGGACAACCTGACATGGATGGGCCGCTACGTCGAACGGGCGGAGGCGATGCTGCGGCTCCTCCGCGCCTACCATGCGCGCCTCGACGAGGTCTCGGGCGACGAGGCGCCGCTCGCCGCGGCGCTGGCCGCGCATCTCGCCGCCATGGGGGCGGATGTCGAGGAGACCGTCCCCGGCGCGTTGCACGCCGCCCTCAGCGCCGCGAAGGGCAGCGCCCAGCGCATCCGCGACCGCTTCTCGGCCGACGGCTGGACCGCCCTCGACGATCTGGTCGCGGCGGCCGAGGACGCCCGCGCCACCGCCCGGCCCGGCGATGACGCCGCGCGCGCCTTCGGCGACCTCCTGCGGCGCCTCTCGGGGTTCCACGGCCTCGTGCAGGACAACATGTACCGCTTCATCGGCTGGCGATTTCTCGGCATCGGCCGGGCCCTGGAGCGCGGCTGGCAGATGGCGGGGATCCTCGCGGCCTTCGCCGACGAGGCGGCGCCGCTGGGGGGTCTCGACGTCGCCGTGGAGCTCGGAGACAGCGTCATCTCGCACCGCCGCCGCTATGCCGTGTCGACCAATCGGGAGACGGTGATGGACCTGCTGGCGCTCGATCCGCTGAACCCGCGGTCGGTCCTGCACCAGCTCGACCGCATCGAGGAGCACATCGGCTGGCTGCCGGGCGCCGGCCCGCACCGGCAGCTGACCGACCTCCAGCGTGCGGCGCGGGCGACGCACACCGCGCTCGCCGTCGAGACGCCGCAATCGCTGCGGACCGCCGATCTCGTCGCCTGCCGGGGATCGATCGCGCGCATCGCCGACATCCTCGACGCGACCTACCTGTCCTGAGGCCGGGCGCGCGATGCTCTACGACCTCGGCCTCACGATCACCTACACCTACGAGGCGCAGGCGGCTTCCGGACGCCACATCGTGCGCCTCGCCCCCCTCGGCCTCGGGGCCGAGCAGCGGGTCGTCGCCGCCACGCTCGCCATCGACCCCGAGCCCGACGAATGGATCGTCGGCACCGACTTCTTCGGCAACCGCATCGAGCGGGTCTTTCTCGGGCGCCCGCACGACGAGGTCCGGTTCCGGCTGTCGGCGCGGGTCCGCCGCGAGCCGCGGGGCGCGCAGCTTGACATGGCGCCGCCGGTCGCGGCGCTTGCGGCGGAGGCCGCGACCCGGCTCGACCTCGCCCCGCAGGCGCCGCATCACTTTTCGGGCGCCTCGCCCCGCATCGCCACCGACGCGGTGATGACCGAATGGGCGGTGCGCGCGGCGCGCGGCGCGGCCACCGCGCAAGACGCGGTGACGGCGATCGGCGAGGCCGTGCACGCCGAAATGCGCTTCGACGGGGACGCGACGCGCGTCGACACGCCGCCGCGGGCAGCCTTCGACGCCCGCCACGGGGTCTGCCAGGACTACACGCAGATCATGATCGCCAGCCTGCGCGGCATCGGCATCCCGGCGGGTTACGTCTCGGGCTATCTCAGGACGTCGCCGCCCCCCGGGCAGCCGCGCCTCGCCGGAGCCGACGCGATGCACGCCTGGGTGCGGGCCTGGTGCGGGCACGAGACGGGGTGGATCGGCTACGACCCGACCAACGCCATGCCCGAGGGGGAGGACCACATCATCGCCGCCGTCGGCCGCGACTACGCCGACGTGGCCCCGGTTCGCGGGGTCGCCCGCTCGGCGGGCGGGCACGAGACCGCGCAGGCCGTCGACGTCATTCCGCTCGAGACCCGCGGCGCCTGAACGGCAAGCGGCCGGATCGCCTGACATACGGCCTCCGAGGGGGGTTCACCCGAATGCGCCGAACGGATGCGTCCGGCAGGCTCCGTCGTGGATCTGGCGAAACCGCTCGCCGCAGGACCTTCGGTCGGTCCCTTGGAGGATCGCTTCCGGGGCTCGCGAGCGCCGAAGGCCGGATCAGCCGGGGCGATCCGGGTGCAACTGGGCCAGGAGGCGGCGTGCCTCGTCGGCCGGCGCGGCGAGGCGGCCGCGATCCTCGCCGGGATGGAAGCGGGCGCGCGTCGCCGTCGGCATCGGTTCCGGCACGAGGATGCGGACGCGCGGGCCCGTCCGCACCGTCTCCGCCGCCCACGAGCGGGCGAGGGCGATCTGCGCCGCCTTGGTGGCGCCGTAGGCCCCGAAGAACTTTTCCCCGCCTCGCGGATCGTCGAAGAAGACCGCCGTCCCCGACACCCCGAGAAGCGGGGCGACCATGGTGATCAGTACCCTGGTCGCCGACACGTTCACCGCGAGCGAACGTGCCCAGTCGCGGTCGTCGATCTGGTCGGCCGGCGACAGCGGCGCGGCGTGCACGGCGGGATGCGCCCAGAGGTCGAGCCGGCCCCAGCGGTCGTGGATGCCGCGGCAGAGATGCGCCATGGCCCCCGCGTCGGTGACGTCCATCGGGGCGAGCGTGGCACTGCCGCCCGCCGACTGGATGCGGTCGTCGAGTTCCTCGAGCGCGCCCTGGGTCCGCGCCACCGCGATGACGTGGTGCGTGGCGGCGAGTTCGAGCGCCAGCGCAGCGCCGAGCCCGCGCGAGGCGCCGGTGAAGAGGGCGAGGGGTCGGGTCATGGCCCGGCGCCTTAGCGTGCCGCGGATGCGGAGGAAAGACCGCGCTGGCCGCGTTGCGCCGGCCCGCCTCGTCCGCGCGGTTCGTTCACCGGCCGTTTGCCGCGGGGCGGTGTCCTGAACGGCGCGAGACCACGCGCCGTGCGGCGGATCAGAGGGTGAGGGCGGAAGATCAGCGCAATCCGTGATTTCCTGCGGCGACGGCTTCGACGGTTGCGGGGCGACCCGGACTCCTTCGAAGGCGACCTCGCCGTGGCCCGCTACCGAAACGCGAAGGCGCGGGACGAACTCGTCGAGGCGCTGCACGCGATGATGCAGGAACGCAACCGCAAGCGGAGGCACGGCAGGTGAACTTCTGGGACGTCATGGCCGCGATCCATCTGTTGTCGCCGTATCTCGTGGCCTTCTTCACAGCGCTCGTGACGATCGGGTTCGCCCGGCTTCTCGCATATGCGCGCGGCGTGGTGCGCCTGCTGACCCTCGGCTTCCTGCTTCTCTACTTCCAGGTGATGGCGCGGACGATCTACTGGGACCTGCTGCCGCGGTGGCTGCCGGAAGCGGCATGGACTGCGTGGTCGGCGATCACGCACGGCCCGGTCTTCAACGTCGTCTTCCATGCCTGGGTCGTGCTGGCCAGCTGGTACAGCCTTCAGGCCATCCACCGGTCGATCCCCGAGCCGGAGCGCAAGCGATATTCAATCTGGACGGCGGTCGCGTACCCGCGCCGCGACACGCGCCCGGGCGCCGGAGAGGACCGGCGCTAGGGGGACGCACGTCGCGCGCCGGCGTCGGGCATAGTCGGGGCCGCTGGCGCACGGCGGTCGTGCCCGGTCTGCCTACTCCGCGGCCTTGAGACGGAAGCCGCGCTCGATCATGTCCGATGGCGCGACGGGGTAGTCGCCCGAGAAACAGGCATCGCAGTACGCGGGCCGCGCTGGGTCGCGGGGACCGGCGCCGACGGCGCGGTAAAGGCCGTCGAGCGAGATGAAGCGCAGCGAGTCGACGCCGAGATGGTCGCGCATCTCGTCCTCGGACATGGTGGCGGCGAGCAGCTTCTCGCGCTCCGGCGTGTCGACGCCGTAGAAGCAGGGCCACGCGGTCGGCGGCGAGGCGATGCGGAAGTGCACCTCGGCGGCGCCGGCATCGAGCACCATCTCCTTGATCTTGCGGCTGGTCGTGCCGCGCACGACGCTGTCGTCGACGAGCACGACGCGCTTGCCGCGGATCAGCGCGCGGTTGACGTTGAGCTTGAGGCGCACGCCGAGCGAGCGGATCTGCTC
>CAYMRW010000011.1:1342-1614 GCA_964392825.1 uncultured Rhodobacterales bacterium | reverse complement strand
CCGGCGCCTCGCGGGCGAGTTCGGCGCCGATCTCGCTGCGCGTCTCGTAGACCGAACGGCCGCCGAGGATCGAGTCGGGGCGCGAGAAGTAGACGTGCTCGAAGATGCAGAAGCGGGGGCGGGTAGGCTCGAAGGGCCGGTGGCTCTCGACCCCGGCCTCGGGGGTGATGACGACCATCTCGCCCGGCTCGATCTCGCGCACGAACTCGGCGCCGATGATGTCGAGCGCGCAGGTCTCGGAACTCAGCGCCCAGCCGTCACCGACGCGGCCC
>CAYMRW010000011.1:0-1332 GCA_964392825.1 uncultured Rhodobacterales bacterium | reverse complement strand
GAGCGCGCAGGTCTCCGACGCCAGAGCGTAGCCCCCGGACTGCTCGGAGCCGACGCGGCCGAGGACCAGGGGCCGCACGCCCAATGGGTCGCGGACGCCGATGAGCTTGGTGCGGGTCATGGCGACGATCGAGAACGCGCCCTCGACCCGCCTCAGCGCGTCCTTCATCCGCTCGGGGATCGACCGCTGCAGCGAGCGGGCCATCAGGTGGATGATGCACTCGGTGTCCGACGAGGACTGGAAGATCGAGCCGCGCTCGATCATCTCGCGCCGGAGCTCGACGGCGTTGGTGATGTTGCCATTGTGCGCGATCGCGGCGCCGCCCATCGAGAACTCGCCGAAGAACGGCTGCACGTCGCGGATGGCGGTGTGGCCCTTGGAGCCGGTGGTCGAGTAGCGCACATGCCCGATGGCCAGGGGACCGGGCAGCGTCTCCATCAGCGCCGGATCGGTGAAGCTGTCGCGCACGTAGCCGAAGCGGCGGGCGGAATTGAAGCCGGTATCGGGGTCGTGGGCGACGATGCCCGCCGCCTCCTGTCCGCGGTGCTGCAGGGCGTGGAGGCCGAGAGCGACGAAGGTGGCCGCGTCGGCGACGCCGGTGACGCCGAAGACGCCGCACTCCTCCCGCGGCCTGTCCTCGTGCCAGGCGGAGTCGAAGGGATGAGGCAGCATCGGCGAATCCCGGGGGGCGCGGCTTGACCGACAGATAGTGCCCCGCCGTCCTCGTGTCACCAAACCTTCACGGCGAACCACACGCGAGACATCACGTGTCGGTGCAGTTGCTCACGAGTTCCTCGTAGCGGCTGACGATCCAGCCCGGCGCGTCCTCGGGCATCTGCGCGTCGATGTCGTCCTGCGCGCGGGAGAAGATGGCGGCCGTGCGGCTCTGGTCGACGGCGGCGATGGCCTCGCCCACGACGACGCGGTCGTAGACGATGAAGGCCACGGCGACGAGCAGGATGCCGCGCGCGACGCCGAAGAGGAAGCCCAGCACCTGATCGACCCCGCCGATCGCCGAGTGCTGGATCGCCGCCGAAAAGAGCGGCGTGAAGATCGACGCGAGAAGCAGCGCCGCGGCGAAGACAGCGGCGAAGGCGGCGATCGTGGCAAGCTCGCACGAGCCCTGCAGGAACTCGCCCACGTAGGGGATCTCGAGCATCAGGGGCTGCACCGGTTCGGCGAACAGGAAGGCCAGGATCGCCGCGGCAATCCAGCCCGCGATCGACATCAGCTCGCGCACGAACCCGCGCGAGTAGGCGAGGATCGCCGAGAGGGCAATGAGGGCGACGACGATGCCGTCGACGATGGTGAAGCCGTCCATGATCTCTCCGG
>CAYMRW010000010.1:0-18532 GCA_964392825.1 uncultured Rhodobacterales bacterium | reverse complement strand
CTGCCGGCGGGTCCGCCGGCGAATGTCCTTCACCACCTTCTCGGCCGCACTGCGTGTCCCGGGTTTCATGCTCATCTCTCGCTCCATGACGGTGACGATGAGCCTGAAATCCTCCGTTACCCAATCAGCCTGATCTGTCCCGTCGGCATTGACGCCGAACGATCGAGCCAGGACGATTTCGAGTATCAGCGCAGCCTCGCCGCCCGCGGGGCATTCATTGAGCATGACATGCTGGGCATGGACTACTTCGTCGCCGTCCAGCGGGTTCAGTGTCCCGGCGACGACGCCTCCGCCGCCGGGATCCTGCGTCTGGTCGAGGCGGAATTCGGCGATCGCGTGCTTCTCAGCCAAGACGTCTTCATCAGGATGATGCGCACGCGGCACCGCGGGAACGGCTATTCATTCGTGCTGCGTCACTTCCTGCCGCGCCCCGTTCGGCACGGCCTCGATCCGGAGGCCACGGCCGCGCTGATCCACGGGAACCCGGGGCGTGTGTTCTGCGACGCTCGCCCGACGCACTCGGTCCCAGAACAACCGGGATGATACGGCGACCAATCCGGATTGATTTGAAAGGATCGTGACAAACCGGATTGGTTTCGATACGCTCGCAGTGATCGATCATCCGAAGGGGGCGGCGCATGATGCTGCAGCGCGTGGATCGACCAGAGCGGGAGGAGGCGACCGAGCGCCTGAGGGCGTTCATAGCCGAGCGCGGATGCGCCTCCGGCGACAGACTGCCGGCAGAGCGCGAGCTCATCGACCTTCTCGAGGTCGGGCGCGCCGCCCTGCGCCGCGGCCTGGACCAACTGGAACGTGAGGGTGTCATCTGGCGCCACGTCGGCAAGGGCACGTTCGTGTCGAACGGCGCCGGCGCGAAGGACGATCTGCGCGACCCTCTGGTCGGCATCGGCCAGCAGCTCACGCCCTTCAAGCTGATGCGCGCGCGGATCACGTTCGAGGCCGCCCTGGCACGAGAGGCCGCGCTTCACGCATCCCGGGACGCCGTGGCGCAGATCACCCTCGCCCTGAAGCGCGGCCGCGCGGCAGCAAGCTGGAGCGAGTACGAGCGGCAGGACGACCGGTTCCACCGCGCGATCGCCGAAACCTCGGACAACGCGCTGCTGCTGGCCCTCTTCGACGGGCTGAACCGCGTCAGACGCGAGATCTCGCTGGGGACGGTCACCCGGACCTCCGCCCGTCCGCCGGCCGATCATCCCAGTTTCGCCCAGCACGAGCAGATCGCCGCGGCCATCGCGAACCGCGAGCCCGACGAGGCCAGCCTGGCCATGCGCCGCCACCTGCACTCGGTGGCCTCGCGCCTCTTCGGTGAGGCCTGATGCGGTCGCGCAAGCGCCTTGGGGCGCGCCCCGGGCCGGCGGTCGATGCCTCAGGTCGAGAGGACCGACGGATGGAACAGCTCCTCGGGTGCCACAAGACGCGTGGCGAGGTGCTGCTCGACCGAGTACCGGCAGATCGCCATCACTTCGTCCTGGTTGGCGGCCACCCCGTAGGGCCAGTAGGAAGGACCCATCGCCGCGATGGTCCGCTCCATCGTCGCGCCGAGCCAGGGCAGGCTCAGCCTGTTGGAGTTGCCGAGCCACACGGCCTTCAGGCGGTCCATCGCCATGTCGCGCGCGGCGATGCTGGCGGCGAGGAGCGCGGCGGGCAGCCATGGCGCCGCGTCCGCCAGGGACCGGCGCACGCCCAGCAGATGCATGATCGGGAAGAACCCGGTGCGCGCATGGTAGTCCTCTTCGGCCGCCTCGAAATCGGGGATCAGCCGAACGATGCGCGGATCCCCGTCGAGGAAGGCCGCGGGCGGCTTGGGGGCCAGGAGCGCGTCGATCCGGCCGTCGAGGAGCAGCTGCTGAAGCGTCTCGCCGTTGGCGATGGGCTCGACGACCATGCCGTCGGGCAGGGCGAGCGGCAGCCGCTCGCGACGCACGCCTGCGTCGAGCGCTCCGGTCCGCCAGTGGATGGTCTCGCACCGGACGCCGTGATCGTCAGCAAGGAGCCCGCGCATCCAGAGCGCCGCCGTCATCTGGTATTCGGGCACACCGACGCGGCGGCCGGCCAGGTCGGCGGGACCGGTCAGGCCGGCGTCCCAGCGGGCGTAGAACCCGGAATGGCGGAAGGACCGGCTGACGAAGGCGGGGATCGCCGTGTAGGCGCACTCGCCGCGCGCGACCTGCAGCACGTAGCTCGAGACGGACATCTCGGTGACGTCGTAGCGCGCTTCCCCCACTGCGAGCGGAAAGAGGCGCGAGGTCGGCTCGACATGGCTCCGGATGCGGACGCCCGGAACGGCGATCCGGCCGTCGTGGATCGGCATGGTCCGGTCGTGGTCCCAGGTCGCGAAGCTGACGTCTATCACGGCTTTGGGTCTCCCGTTCGATCCCTCGTGTCGCCGAGGGCCTCGTCTCTTCGGCTTCACCCGTCAAGCCACCGCCGTGCCGTCCAGACGGTGCGCCAGACCCACCCGAACGCGGAGCCTGGTACGTGACGCAACACAAGGTCATAGATGCCTCGCATGCCCCGGGGCGCGAGACATCCGCCATCGAGCTGCGCGGCATCCGAAAGACCTTCAACCTGTCGGAGGACCGCGGCCAGAAATCCGTCCTTGCGCTCGACGGCATCGATCTGACGGTCCGCCAGGGGGAGTTCCTGACCATAATCGGACCGTCCGGGTGCGGAAAGACCACGCTGCTGCGCATCATGGCGTCGCTGACCGCCCCCGACGAGGGCCAGGTCATCGTCGGCGGAGACCCCGTCACCGAGCCCGGCAACAGGCGCGCGATGGTCTTCCAGACCTTCGGACTGTTTCCCTGGAAGACCGTGCTGGACAACGTCACCTTTCCGCTGACCGTCGGCAAGGTTCCGGCCGAGGAGGCCCGCGAGACCGCGATGACCCACATCCGGCGCGTGGGCCTCGAGAAGTTCACCGACGCCTTCCCGCATCAGCTCTCGGGCGGCATGCAGCAGCGCGTGGGCATCGCCCGTGCGCTGTCGACCGGCGCCGACATCATGCTGATGGACGAGCCCTTCGGCGCCATCGACGCCCAGACGCGCGAGTTCATGCAGGAGGAACTCATGCGCATCTGGCAGGAGGAGCAGAAGACGGTGGTCTTCATCACCCACGACCTCGACGAGGCGGTGCTGCTGGCCGACCGGGTGCTCCTGATGTCGCAGGGGCCCGGCCGCGTGCGCGAGATCATTCCGGTCGGCCTGCCGCGCCCGCGCACCGACTACGACGTCCGCGCCCACAAAACCTTCGCCCAGGTGCGCGGCCATCTCTGGGAGGAGCTCCGCCGCGACCTCGTCGAGCAGCGCGAGAAGGGAGCGGCCTGATGCGCACCCGGACCAAGCGCGAGGTCCGGCGCGACCAGCTCGTCGGCGTGGCGGTCTTCCTCGTCGTGTGGGAGATCTCCGCCCGCATCGTCGACAATCCCCTGACGCTGCCACCGGTGACGGCGATCCTGGCCGCGCTCTGGGACCTGACCGCCAGCGGCGAGCTGCTGACCGCGCTGGCCCAAAGCATCTGGCTTCTGGTCGCGGGCCTGTCCATCTCGATCGTCCTGGGGTTCGTGCTCGGCGCGCTGATCGCCCGATCGCGCACCGCCTACTGGATGCTGAACCCCTATTTCAGCGCCCTCTTCGCGACGCCCACCATCGCGCTCGTGCCCCTGGTGCTGGTCTGGTTCGGGTTCGGCTTTCCGGGCCGCGTGATCGTCGTGGTCCTCGCGTCCCTCGTGCCGATCATGTTCTCGGTCGCCTCCGGCCTGCGCGACGATCCGAAGGACCTGGTCGACGTGGCCCGCTCGTTCGGGGTCAAGGGCGAGATCCCGCTCCTGTTCCGCGTCCGCATCCGCGCGGCGCTGCCGGTCCTGCTGGCGGGGATGCGGCTGGCCGCCGGACGCGGCGTCGTCGGCATGGCGGTCGCCGAGACCTATCTGCGCCTCGGCGGCATCGGCGGCCTGATCAAGTCCTACGGGTCGATGTTCCAGACCGACTACGTGTTCGCGGCGATCCTGCCGCTGTCGCTTCTGGGCATCGCGATCGTGGGGCTCATCGGTCGGCTCGAACGCCGCCTGCAGTGGTCGTGAGGGGGTCGCGATGATCCGGAAGCTGTCCAGACCGAACGTCTACCTGCCCCTCTTCAGCATGATCGTCGTCTTCGGCGGCTGGGAGCTGATCGGCCGAAGCATCGACCCCCTGCTCTTCTCGCCGCCCAGCGTCGTTCTGGTCGAGTTCCGCGACTTGCTCGCGACCGGCCGGCTGCAGGACGCTGCCATCATCACGATGCAGGCGCTGTTCCTGGGCTACTTCCTGGCAGTCGTATGCGGCATCCCGTTCGGCATCGCGATGGGGGTGCTGCCCCGCCTCGGCGACATCCTGCAGCCCTACCTCTATGCGATCTTCTCGACCCCGCGCGTCGTGGTCGTGCCCCTGATCGTGGTCTGGTTCGGCATCGGGTTCGAGGCGCGGCTCTTTCTCGTCTTCTTCTGGTCGGCCATCGCCATCAGCGTGAACACCGCTCAGGGGGTCCGCAACGCAAATCCCGAGCTGGTCGAGGTCGCGCGGTCCTTCCGCGTCAGCCGCACGCAGCTTGCCCGCCACGTGCTCATTCCGGGCGCCATACCGTTCGTGCTGGCCGGTCTCAGGATCGGCGCCGAGCGCGCCATCGTGGGCGTGATCATTGCGGAGATGTTCCTTCAGATCGTCGGGCTGGGCGGCATCATTCGCGAGGGCTCGGCGGACCTCGAGCCGGCGCGGATGCTGTGCGCCGTCGTCGTCATCGCGCTCATGGGCACGATCATCATCACCGCTCTCGACGCTCTCGAGAACCGGTTTCAGAGCTGGAAGACGACCTGAGCACGTACGGGCAAACGCGGCGCGACACGGACCGGTGATCCGTGGGCGCCAACGCCCCGCGGGCGGCACCCATGCGCCCGAACGTCATGAATGGATTCACCGCAAGGAGGAGGAGACGACATGAGCACGACGACGAAACTCAAGGCCATCCTGGCCGGAACGACCATGGCCGCAGCTGTTTCGGCCGGCGCCTCGGCGGCGCAGGAGTTCGACCTCGGCGGGACCGAGGTGACGATAGGCACCGCGCAGGCGCAGGTGCTGAACGTCGGCACGCTGAAGATGATCGAGATGCTCGAGGGTTGGGGTGCCGACGTCACACGGGTCGAGCTGCCCAGCATCTCGGGCCTCGAGGCGATCATCGCGGACCGCGCCGACGTCGCATCGCGCAGTTCGGACGAGATCCTGCTGGGCCAGTCGCAGGGCGTCGACGTCATCGCCTTCGGCGCGCCGATCTCGTCCATGCACTACGCCGTGGTCTCGACCCCCGGCGTCGACACGATCGCCGACCTGAAGGGCAAGTCGATCGGCACCAGCGGCCCGGGCGGCTTCAACGGCATGCTCTTCCGCTACATGATCAAGCAGGAGGGCCTCGTGCCCGAAGAGGACGTGGCCGTCGTGCCGGTCGGCGGGTCGAGCGAACGTGCCGCCGCGGTCATGGCCGGTCAGGTGGCGGCCACCGTGGTCTACATCGACAACTGGCTGGCGATGAAGGAGCAGGGCGCCAACGTGCAACTTCTGGGCTACGTCTCGGACATCGTGCCCGGCCTTTCCTCCCGCGCCGTCTTCGCCGAACGGTCCTACATCGAGGAGAACCCGGAGCTGATCCTGGCGATGGCCTGCGCCAACCTCGAGGTGAACAACTGGATCAATTCGAGCAAGGAGGACTTCATTGCCTATACGATGGAGAACGTCCGCGGCGCCGACGAGGCCGCGGTCACGGCGTTCTACGATGTCGCGGCCGAGATCGGCATGTTCCCGACCGACCCGGCCGAGGCGCTGAATACCGAGGGCTATCAAAAGCTTGCCGACCTCATGTACGACGGCGGCGAGTTCGAGGAGCCGCTCGACGCCTCGGGTTTCGTCGACCGAAGCTACATGGAAGAAGCCGCCGGCATGGGCTGCGGTACCGGCAGCCTCATGAACTGACGGGGTTCCTCCGGACCCATAGCCGAGGGGTCCTGTCCTGCAAGGCAGGACCCGCCTCGGCATGGCGACGGGCGGCGCCTGCGTCTGGAATGCAGCGCTCTCGACAGCGGGGTTGATGCGCCGTTCCGGACCGGGCCGGGTAGTGTGCCGTGCTGCCTCGACTCGGCGGGTCCCGCAGCGGGTCGCTCCGACACGCAGACGCTCGAGGGCGACCGGACGCTGTTCGAGAACGCGGCTCCGGCGTCCGTAGGTGCGGCGTCTGCCCCATTTCGGGGGCGGCACGCGTACATCGTCTGTCCAGCATCCGTGCCGGGGGGAGCGCAATCCGGCGTGCCATTGCGTCAGGCGCCTGCGTCCGATGGAATGGATGCGCTCGTCGGACCAGATGCGCTGACCACCGACGGCAGGTAGCGGCCCGGCGCGAAGACCGGCGCGCCGTTCCACTTCAGAAGGTAGAGGTTCAGTCCCTGCGTCGCCGCCGTCACCGCCTCGCGGAAGTTGCCAAGGGCATTGGGCATCCCGTCGGACGCGCGCCCCTCCTCATCACTTGCGCCGGGCAGCATGTCGATCTCGAAGTCGCACCCGATCAGCAGCACCTGCCGCCGCGCCGCCATCAGCGCGAACCGCAGGTGCATGAAGTAGTCGGTCCCTTCCAAGATCAGCCCAAAGTGGTCGGCGCGCGCCTTCCGCCAGACGCGGCCCTCCTACGACAGGAGCGGCACCGTACGGGTTTCCCCATCACCCGGTCGTGCGGGAGGCCGAGCCCCCGGCGAGGCGGAACGGACGATCATGGCGCAGCTCCGGCGCGGGACAGGGGCCGCGGGGCGCGGTGCCGGGGTCACCCCTTCACTTGAAATGTTCGCGCCTGAGGCGTGGAGCCCCCGCGGGCGGTTTCGCCAGTGTGCACATCGATGAGCTACCGCCCCCTTGAGGATGCCGCAAGCGAGAGCCCGGCGGTTCTCGCCGCAAGCCTCGCCGACACCAGAAACCCGCCGGCGACTCGTTCCGGCGCCAAGCTGCATCGGTCGACGAGGCCAATGGCGGCCATTCTCTGCCACGTCCTGCATCGCGCGCGGCAGGCGGGCCCGCAAACCGGCTGATGCGCGGGTACGCCCGAACGGGACGCGCACGGCCCCGATCTCTGGTACTCTCGCGCCATGCTGAACGGTCGCGTGCTGCGCTACATAGAGGAAATCGCCCGCTGCGGATCGATCCGGCGTGCAGGCCAGAACTTGAACGTCGCGCCATCGGCGATCAACCGGCAGCTTCTCGCGCTGGAGGAAGGCCTCGGTACCAGGCTCTTCCAGCGTCTGCCGCGGCGGATGCGGCCGACCGCCGCCTGCGAGGTCCTGATCGCGCACGCCCGCGAGGCAGGCCTGGCGGAGCGCCGCGTCCTCGACGACATCGAGGCGCTCAAGGGCGGCGGCGTGACGCGGTGTTCCATCGGAACCGTCGCCGGGGTGGCGGGCGATCTGCTGGCGCACGCGTTGGCCGAGCACCGCCGAACCGATCCGAACATCTGCTTCTCGATCCATGTCGCGACGGCCGAGGCGGTCGCGGCAGCCGTCGCCGCGAGCGAAATCGACATCGGCTTCGCCTTCGACATGCCGCGGATCGCCCGCACCACCGTCGCCGCATCGGTGCAGACGCCTTGCGGCGCAGTCGTCGCCCCGGACCACCCCCTCGCGCACCGGCCATCGGTGCACCTGCACGAGATCGCCAGACATCCGCTGCTGCTGCCACGGCCCGGCGTGACGGTGCGGAACGCGCTCGAGAACGCCGCCTGGCGTGCCGGGATGACGCTGCGGCCGGCGGTCGAGTCCGACGACTTCGACTTTCTCCGCCGCTGCACGGGCTTCGACCACGGGGTGGCCGTGCTGAACGTCGTCGACGTGCTGCACAGCTCTCGCGACGGGCGATGCGTGTTTCTGCCGCTCGCCGATCTGCGCGGCTTCACCCAGGAGCTTTCGATCATGCATTGCGGCCAGACGCGGCACGCGACGGCGGCGCGCGTGGTCATCGATCGCCTCGCTGCCCTTCTGGCCTCGCTCGACGGATTCGCGCGTGCGGCGGAGTGAGATTTCCGATGCCGGGAAGGCAACGCGCCGCGCACAATTCGATGCTTCTGGACGCACGGCAAACCGGGCAGTCTCGCAACTGTCGGGGGCCGTGACCGCAGCGTGGCGGCTCTGGACCCAGCCAAGGAGCCAAGCATGAGCGATCAGAGCCCCTCTCGCGAGACCGAGGTCGTGGCCAAGCCCGGCGTCACCATCGGCGGCGCGCCGGTGGCCTACACGGCGATCTTCGCGGCGCTGGTCGCGGTGCTCGCCTTCATCCCCGCCTCGGTCGTGGTCGGGGGCATGGGCGGCGGCTGGCCGTTCTGGGACGTGATCACGCCCGCCGTCGGCCTGCTGCTCGGACCGATCGCGGGCCCCATCGCGGCGACCATCGGCGTCGTCGTCGGCGGCGTCGTCGCGCCCTACACCAACCTCGGCCCGTGGGGCTTCCTGATCGGAGCGATGGCGGCGTTCACCGTCGCCATGACCATGCTGCCGCGCCGGTCGATGTGGTACGTGCCCTGGGGGATCACGCTGTCGCTCAACGTGATTTACTGGTTCCAGGCTTCGGCCTACGGCATCGGCTTCGGCCTCTGGTGGTCGAACGTCTTCACCGTCCACGTCGCCCTGATCCTCATCGCGATCCCGCAGCTCAGGAACTGGGCGATCGCCCGCATCCGCTCGGCCGAGGTCGGGCCGCGGACCTATGCCGCCTTCGTGCTGGTCCTGTTCTTCGGGTCGACGGCCGGCATCCAGGCGAACTGGGTCCCGGCCTTCGCCACCAATCCCTGGCCGGCCGAGGTCTGGCCGGCGCTGGTCGTGATCATCCTCGTCGAGCGGGTCGTGTTCACCCTCGTCGGCGCGCTCATAGCCATGGCGCTCGTGACCGCGCTGCGTCGCGCGAAGATGCCGAAGGCGGACATGGCCGGCTACTGATGGAGGCGGCGCTCCGGCGTGTCGACGCGGATGCCGGACCGGGCAGGGCGGTCTGTGCCGCGATCGAAGGGCTGAGCTACAGCTACCCCGACGCCGAGCAACCGGCGCTGAGCGGCATCGATCTGACGGTGGCACGGGGAGAGATCGTCGGCCTGATGGGCCCGACCGGGGCCGGCAAGTCGTCGCTCTGCCTCACCTTCAACGGTCTCGTGCCGCAACTCCACGGCGGACGCATGTCGGGGCGGATCACCGTCGTCGGCCTCGACGCCGCGACCCGGCCTGTGGCGGAGCTGGCGGTGCGGGTGGGCATGGTCCTGGAGGATCCGGAGAGCCAGATCATCTCCACGACGCTCGAGGCGGAGGTGGCCTTCGCCCTCGAGAACGCCTGCGTCGATCCGGCCGAGATCCGCCGGCGCGTCGACGCGGCGCTCGAGGCCGTGGACCTCGGCGGGCTGCAGAAAAAGCACCCGGCGAACCTGTCCGGCGGGCAGAAGCAGCGGCTGGCCATTGCGGCGGCGCTCGCGCTCGAGCCCGATCTCATGGTGCTCGACGAGCCCACTTCGCAGCTCGACCCGCAGGCAGCGTCCGAGGTCTACGCCATCCTCGCGCGCGAGAACCGGACGCGCGGCCTCACCGTGGTGATCGCGAGCCACGCCGCCGAGGAAATGGCCGAGACCTGCCATCGCATCGTGATCCTCGACCGCGGGTGCATCGTGATGGAGGGGCCGCCGGCGGACGTCCTCTCCCGCGTCGACGAGCTCGAGGCGCTCGCGGTCCGTCCCCCCGACATCGCCCGCAGCCTGTCGCGGCTGTCGCCGGGGCTGCGGGCGCCGATCACCCTGGCCGAGGCAGCGCGGGCGGATCCCGGCCTGTCGCTCGCGCCGCGCGCCCCGCGGTGCCCGCCCGAGGGCGAGGTTGCGCTGGCGGTCGAGACCCTGACGCACGTCTATCCGGATGGCACGCGCGCCCTGTCCGCGGTGGACCTCTCGATCCCGAGGGGCAGCTTCACCGTGATCGCCGGGCAGAACGGCTCGGGAAAGTCCACGCTGGTCAAGCACTTCGTCAAGCTGCTCGAACCGACGCAGGGCCGCGTCCTGACGGAGGGCCGCGACGTCGCAGGCATGACCGTGGGCGCGCTCGCCCGGTCGGTCGCCTTCGTGGCGCAGAACGCGCACCGCCAGCTCTTCTGCGACAGCGTGTCGGAGGAGGTGGCCTTCGCGCTCAGGATGCAGGGGCGCGCGGACGAGGACGTCGACGCCGTCGTCGCGCGCACCCTCGTCGACATGGATCTGACCGAACAGGCCGACAGCCATACCGCGACGCTCTCGCGCGGGGACCAGCTCCGCGTGGCGATCGCGGCCTTCGTCGCGCTCGACCCCGCGGTGCTGATCTTCGACGAGCCGACGACGGGGCAGGACTGGCATGGCGCCCGGGCGATCATCGACCTTCTCCGGCGGCTGCACGCAAAGGGTCGGACCGTCATCCTGGTCACGCATCACCTCTACCTCGTCGGCCGCTTCGTCGACCGCATGATCGTGATGAAGGACGGCGGCATCCGGCTCGACGGCCCGCCCGAGGAGGTTCTTTACGCCGGTGCGCCGCTGCTCGAGTGCGGCGTGGTGCCGCCGCAGACCGTGCGCTTCGCCGCATCGCGCCCGGGCCTTGCCGCCGCGCGGCCGCTCGGCCCCGAGGATCTGGGAGAGGCCGATGCCTAGCCTGGCGCTGAACGTCCAGGCGCGGCCCACGGCACTGGGCGACGTCGACGTGCGCGTGAAGTTCGCGCTGCTGCTGTCCACGAGCTTTTTGATCTTCGTCTGGAACAGCCTCGCCCTGCAGACCGCGACGCTCGCCGCGATGCTGTCGCTGCTTCTCTCCGCGGCGGTGCGGCCGAGGGAGATCGCGGGTCTCGTCTTCATGCTCTGGCCGGCCTTCGCGCTCATCGTCGTGATCCAGGGGCTCTGGAGCCCGCTCGGCCAGACGCCGGTCTGGCACCTGCCCGATGGCCTACCGTGGCTCGGCGGCGCGGCGTTCTTCCGGTGGGAGGGCATCGCCTTCGGGCTCACCGTCTGCTGCCGGCTGCTGATCCCGCTACTGGCCTTCCTGTTCCTCTTCGCGACGAGTTCGCCCAACACGATCGTGCTGGGCCTCGTGCGGATGCGCGTGCCCTACCGTGTGGCGTTCCTCGTCTCGACCACGTTCCGGTTCGTGCCGCTCCTGCTCGAGGAGCTCTCGGCGATGCGCGATGCGCAGCGGCTGCGGGGCATCGACGTGGACGCGATGAGCATTCCACGGAAGCTGATCCTGACCGGACGCATGCTGGTGCCGTTGATCGTGGCCAGCCTGCGCCGCGCGCAGCAGATCGAGGTGGCGCTCCAGTCGCGCGGCTTCTCCGGCTCGGAGAAGCGCACCTACCTCGACGCCGGCCGCATGCGTCTGCGAGCGGGCGAGTGGCTGGCGATCGTGCTCCTCCTCGCGCTGCCGCCGGTCGCGACGCTCCTGCGCGCCGCCACCGGCCTCGGGAGCGCGGTCATATGACTGTGATCCTCGAGGGGCGCTTCGACTGTCCGCAGGCCACGCTCGAGGTGCTGCAGCGGCAGGCGCGCGTCTGGACCGACGGGCGCTTCTTCGACGAGGCGCAGCGCGACTGGGATCCGGAGGGCGAGCTGATCGCGCCCGGCAACCGGGTCCCGTTCGCGGACCTCGCGCGCGTGGTCGAGGCGTTCCACCGCGACTTCACCGGCCTGCGCGTGACGATCACCTCGGCCTTCCAGTCGCCCTCGGGCTGGATCGGGCTCGAATGGAGGTGGGACGTCGCGCGCCGCTCGGACGGGGTGCGCAGCGTCACCCCTGACGCGATCATCGTCGAGCGGCAGGACGGGCTGATCCGGTCCTGGCGCGAATACTTCGACACCGCCGGCGCGGTCGAGACCCACCATGCCTGAGCCGCGGCGCGTCCTGGTCGTGTACTGCCATCCGTGCGCCGAGAGCTTCTGCGCGGCGATCCGGGACGTCGTCTGCAAGTCGCTCCGGGCCGAGGGTCACGCGGTCGACCTTCTCGACCTCTACGCCGAGGGGTTCGAACCCGCGATGCCCCCCGACGAGCGGCGCGGCTATCACGAGGAGCGCTCGAACCTCGCCCCCGTTCGCGGATATGCCGAACGGCTCGCGCGGGCCGACGCGCTGGTCTTCGTCTATCCGACCTGGTGGTTCGGCCTGCCGGCGATGCTAAAGGGCTGGCTCGACCGCGTCCTGGTGCCGGGCTTCGCGTTCGTCCTGCGCCCGGGGGGACTTCCGCGCCCGGGCCTTGTCCATATCCGCCATCTCGGCGTCTTCACCTCCTGCGGGGCGACCCGGATGACGAGCTGGCTGGTCGGCTTTCCGGGCCGTCGCACGCTGCTGCGCGGCCTGCGCGCGAATTGCCACCCCCGTGCGCGCGTCGCCTACCGCGCGATCTACGGCATCGACGCCGCCGATGAAGCCGCGCGCACGGCCTACCTCGCCTCGATCCCGCGCGCGGTTGCGAAGCTGATGCGCCCCAGAGGCGCTCCGGGACTTGCGCTCGGCGGCAGCTCCGAGGCGCGAAAGAGCCTTCTGGCGGGAAACCGGACCTCGCCGCAGTAGAGTGGCTGCAGAACCAGCCCGTCCCTCGTCCCTCATTGCGGTCTGGGTGATCGACCGGCGGTTCGGCCGGACCCCCGGGGTGGCGACAGCAAACGCGAGGTGGCGCCGGGACTGCACGCGGGACGTGGGAGGCCGGAGTGTCAGGGCGCCTCGGCATGCATGAGGCGGGCCAGCCGGTCGGCGCTTGCCAGCGTGGCCCGCGTGGCACGGGCCACGTCCAGGTCCTCCATCGCGACCACCCCGATGCTCGCCTCCAGTCCCGGGTGCAGCGCAGGCGAGAGTCTCACTGGCGCCGCCACCCCGACGGCCCCCCGCTGAAGCTGTCCCTGCGTCACGCAGTACCCGTCGCGCCGAGCCTGCTGCACCGCCTCGCTGTCGTCGGGCCGCTCAGGTCGTCCGGCCAGGATGGCGATGCCGGCGGCCCCGAGCGTGAGCGGGTGGCGACGGCCGGGGCGGTAGCCGAGATTGACGAACGGCCGCTCGGACTCGGCCGTGGCGATGGCCACACACTCGGCGCCATGCGCGACGGACAGGAACGCGGTCGCGGCGGTCTCGGCGCTCAGCCCTTCGATGACCGGCCGGGCCAGCGCCCTGAGGCCGCTGTCGAACTGCGCGGCGAGCCCGAGCGGCCCGCTGCCGAGGCGCAGGCGACCGTCGGCCCCGCGCTGAACCATCGCGTGATCGGCCAGGGTCGCGACGATCCGGTAGGCTATGGCGCGGTGCACCCCGAGGCGCCCGGCCAGGGCGGCGACCGTAATCCCCTCCGCACTGTCGGCGACGACACGCAGCGCCGAGAGGCCGCGGTCGAGCGTCTGGAGCCGCGTCGGATCCATAGGCGCCTCGTTGACAGGGCCATGTTGCGGCCCGTACGTTCGATAGCTGAACGCAAGTGTTCGATAATCGCGCAGTCCGGTCAAGGAGGATCGCCGATGCCCGCGCAGACCGCGCAAGCCGAGGCCGCCCGATGCCCGGTCTCGCACCGGGCCGCCGCGTTCGACCCGTTCGACGCGCCCTACCAGGCGGACCCCGCCGCCGCGCTCGTCTGGGCGCGCGAGGAGGAGCCGGTGTTCTACGCGCCGCGCCTCGGCTACTGGGTGGTGACGCGGTACGACGACGTGAAGGCGGTGTTCCGCGACCCCATCCTTTTCTCGCCCCGCATCGCGCTCGAGAAGATCACGCCGGTCAGGCAGGAGGCGCTCGATGTGCTGGCCTCCTACGGCTACGCGATGAACCGGACGCTGGTGAACGAGGACGAGCCTCAGCACATGGAGCGCAGGCGTGCGCTCATGCAGCACTTCATCCCCGAGAACCTCGCCCCGCGGGAGGAGACGATCCGCCGTCTGACGCGCGAGAAGGTCGACGCCTTCATCGACCGCGGCCGCGCCGACCTGATGGGCGAGATGCTGTGGGAGATCCCGTTGACCGTGGCGCTCGACTTCCTGGGGGTGCCCGAGGACGACATGGACAAGCTGCGCGACTTCTCGGTGGCGCACACGGTCAACACCTGGGGCCGACCGACGCCGGAGCAGCAGGTCGAGGTCGCGCACGCGGTCGGCCGCTTCTGGACCTTCGCGGGCGAGGTGCTGGAGCGGATGCGGGCCGATCCCGACGGGCCGGGCTGGATGCACTACGCCATCCGCAGGAACGCCGAGATGCCGGAGGTCGTGACCGACAGCTACCTGCACTCGATGATGATGGCGATCATCGTGGCGGCGCACGAGACGACGGCGCTCGCGTCAGCCAACGCGATGCGGGCGCTGCTCTCGGACCGGCCGGCGTGGCGGCGGCTTTGCGCCGACCCAGCCCTGATCCCGAACGCGGTCGAGGAGTGTCTGCGCGCGGTGGGCTCGGTCGTGGCCTGGCGGCGCCAAGCGACGGCGCCGGCGCCGATCGGCGGGGTCGCCGTCCCCGAGGGGGCGAAGCTCCTGCTGGTGCAGGCGTCGGCGAACCAGGACCCGCGGCACTTCGAGGATGGCGAGCGCCTCGACATCTGGCGCGACAATGCGGTCGACCACCTGACCTTCGGCTACGGCGCGCATCAGTGCATGGGCAAGAACATCGCGCGGATGGAGATGCGCATCTTCGTCGAGGAGTTCACGCGCCGCCTGCCGCACATGGCGCTCGCCGAGCAGGAGTTCACCTACCTGCCCAACACCTCGTTCCGCGGGCCCGATCATGTCTGGGTCGAGTGGGACCCGGCGCGGAACCCCGAGCGGCGCGACCGGTCGCTGCGCGTCGGGCGACGGTCGTTCCCCATCGGCGCGCCCCTGCGCCGCGACATCGCGCGGAAGGTGCGGGTGGCCGAGGCCCGGACCGAGGCGGACGGCGTGCTGGGCGTTGTGCTGGAGGACCCGGAGGGGCGGCTGCCGGACTGGAGCGCCGGCGCTCACGTGGAGATCGAGGTCGACGGCATCGCCCGGTTCTACTCGCTCTGCGGACCCCCGGGAGACGGCCGGGCCGCCGTCGCGATCCTGCGCGAGGAGGAGGGTCGCGGCGGGTCGCGCCTGTTCCACGAGCGACTGACGCCGGGGGCGGAGGTCCTGCTGCGCGGGCCGCGCAACCACTTCCGTCTCGACGAGGCGGCTGCGCGGCACGTCCTGATCGCGGGCGGAATCGGCATCACGCCGATCATCGCGATGGCGGACCGGCTGCGTGCCGAGGGTCGCGACTACGAGCTGCACTATGCCGGGCGGTCGCGCCGGACCATGGCGTTCCTCGGCCGGGTCCGGGACCATGGGGAGCGCGCCACGCTCTACCCGGCGGACGAAGGGCGGCGCGCGGACCTCGCGGCGTTGGTCGCGCGGCGCGGCGAGGGCGGGCAGGTGTGCGCCTGCGGGCCGGACCGGATGATCGGGGCGTTGCAGGCGCTGACGGCCGAACTGCCGCCCGGCGCCTTCGCCTTCGAGCACTTCACCTCTGGCGACCTAGCGTTCGACCCGGGGAAGGAGCGGGGCTTCGAGGTCGAGCTGGCGGATTCCGGGCCGACGCTGCACGTGCCGCCGGACCGGACCCTGCTTTCGGTCCTGCGCGGCGCCGGCATCGACCTGCCGTCGGACTGCGAGGAGGGCCTGTGCGGCACCTGCGAATGCACCGTGCTGGAGGGCGAGGTCGATCACCGCGACAAGGTGCTGAGCATCGCCGAGCGCGAGGCGGGGGATCGGATGATGACCTGCTGCTCGCGCGCGAGGGATGGAAAGCCGCTCAGGATCGCGCTTTGATCCGAAAAACCCAGGGAGGATACATGACACCGATTTCGAGGCTTGCGGCCGGGGCCGCGCTTGCGGCTCTGGCGTGGCCCGCTGCGGCGGAGACGACGCTCAAGGTCAGCCACTACCTGCCGACGGTTCACGGCATCCACACAGACTTCATCGTGCCGTGGACCGAGGCCATCACGGAATGCACGAACGGCGAGGTGCAGTTCGAGATCTCGGCGGCGGGCTCGCAGCTCGGCAACGTGGCGCGCCAGCAGGAGCAGGTGATGGCCGGCGTCGTCGACATCGCCCACGGTCTGCACGGCATCCCCCGCGGCCGCTTTCCGCGCACGTCGCTCGTCGACATGCCGTTCCTGACCGACGACGCGGGCGCCGCGACCTACGCGCTGTGGGAGCTCTACCCCGACTACCTTGCCGAGGAGTACCAGGGGCTAAAGGTGCTGGCGCTGCACGCGCATAACGGCGGACTGCTGCATACCAACGGCACCCGCGTCGAGACCATGGAGGACATGGCCGGATTGCGCATCCGTACGCCCTCGCCGGCGGTCTCGGAGATGCTGTCGACGCTGGGCGCGACGCCGCAGGGGCTGCCGCCGGGCGAGGTCTACGAGAACCTGCAGCGCGGGGTGATCGACGGCACCGTGTTCCCATGGGATCCGGTGAAGTCGTTCGGGCTGAACGAGGTGCTGACCAACCACCTCGACTTCGGCGCCTACACGGTGTCGTTTTTCTTCGTGATGAACGAATCCTCCTACGCGCAGCTGAGCGAGGCGGCGCAGGCCTGCATCGACCAGCACTCCGGCGATGCGCTGGTCGACAGGTTCGGCGAGTGGTGGGACGCATGGGACGCCCCCGGCCGCGAGGAGGCCGAGGCTGCGGGGCACGAGATCGTCACCCTCTCGGACGAGGAGCGCGATCGCTGGCGCGAGGCGCTGCAGCCGATGATCGAGAGCTACCTCGCGACGGTGGAGTCCGAAGGCGTCGGGAACGCGCGCGAGATCTACCAGGCGATGCAGGACAAGGTCGCCGAGTACGAGGCGGACCAGCCGAGCCAGTGACCGGCACGGGCGCCGGGCCGCACCGCGCCCGCCGCGCCGTCGCTTCGGAGCGAGGGATCTTGCGATGACCGCCACGATCCGGGCGCTGCGCCGCCTGATCGGCGTTCTCGCCGCTGCGGGCGTTGCGGCCTACGGCGTCGCCGCCCTGGTCACCGTGGTCGACGTCCTCGGCCGCCGGATGGGCCTGCCCGTCGACGGGGTCGTCGACCTCGTGCAGCTCTGCGTCATGGCCGGCGCGTGGATGGTCATGCCCTTCGCCTTCATGACCGGCGCCCATGTCGGCGTCGACGTCCTGGTCGAGCGGATGCCGCGGGCGCCGGCCATCCTGCTGCGCGCTGCCGCGATGGCGGTGGCGGTGGCGCTGCTCGGGCTGATGCTGGCCTATGGCTACCAGACGGCGGGGATGCGGATGATGTTCGGCGACCGCTCGCAGCAGCTCGGCATCCCGATCCTCTGGTACTGGGCGCCGCTGATCCTCGGCCTCGGCGTCTCGGTCCTCGGCGCGGTCCTCGGCTTTCTCTCCGCGGTGCGGCCGGATACCGGCCGATGAGCGACCCGGTCTTCGGCATCCTGGCCTTCATCGCCGCGCTGGCGCTGATCGCGCTCGGGCTGCCGGTGGCGGTCTCGATGGCGGCGATCGGGATCCTCGGTACCTGGTGGCTGAGCGGGTGGAGCGCGGCGGCCTTCGCCATCGGCAGCGCGCCGTTCGAGCAGATCTTCCCGTATTCGTTCTCGGTGATCCCGCTCTTCGTCATGATGGGCGTCTTCGCCAGCCACGCCGGGCTCTCGCGCGCGCTCTTCGACGCGATCACGAGCTTTCTGGGCCACCTCCGCGGCGGGCTCGCCGTCACCACCGTCGGCGCCTGCGCCGCCTTTGGGGCGATCTGCGGATCGTCCCTCGCGACCGTCGCCACCATCGGCCGCGTCGCCCTGCCCGAGATGCGCCGGCACGGCTACGACGACAGCCTGTCGGCCGCCACCGTCGCGGCCGGCGGCACGCTCGGCGTGCTGATCCCGCCCTCGATCCTCCTGGTGATCTACGGGTTGCTCACGCAGGTCTCGATCGGCGCGCTGTTCGTCGGGGCCCTGGTCCCCGGACTCCTCGGTGCCCTGCTCTACGCCCTGGCCATCGTCGTTCGCTTGCGCTTCGCGCCCGAGACGGCGCCGCGGCTCGCCAGGGCATCCTGGCGGGTGCGCCTCGGCCAGCTCGGCCGGGTCTGGCCCGTCGCGCTGCTCTTCGGGCTCGTCATCGGCGGCATCTACGCCGGCTGGTTCTCGCCGACCGAGGCGGCGGCGGTCGGCGCGGTCGGCGCCTTCGTCCTTGCGGCGCTCGCGCGCGAGGTCTCGACCGACATGCTGCGCGCCTCGGTGGCCGAGACGGCGGGCCTCACCGGGATGATCTTCTTCATCCTGATCGGGGCGGGGTTCTTCAACTTCCTGCTCGAGTCCACCGGCCTGCCGCAGTACCTGATCGCCGCGATCGAGGCCTCGGGCCTGTCGTCCCTGTCCGTGATGCTGCTCATCCTGATCTTCTACGTCGTGCTCGGCTGCTTCATGGACTCGATGTCGATGATTCTGCTGACGGTGCCGCTTCTGGCGCCGGTGGCGCTGGGGCTCGGATACGATCTCG
>CAYMRW010000009.1:0-18562 GCA_964392825.1 uncultured Rhodobacterales bacterium | reverse complement strand
GCAGGGGGCGAACCTCTGGGGGGCGCGGCTGCAGGGGGCGGTCCTCGGGAAGGCGCGGCTGCAGGGGGCGGACCTTTGGGAGGCGCGGCTGCAGGGGGCGGTCCTTTGGGAGGCGCGGCTGCAGGGGGCGGACCTCGGGGAAATCACTGTTGACGGAGAAACCCATCTGACGGCCGCCTCATACAGGGCCTCGGCCGTCAGATTGACGGATTTTACGGAGTGTACCGTGGAGCCGCGGTTCTTCGAAGAGGCGTTTGGCGACGGCTCGATCAAGGGACTGCCCGAGGGTTACTTCGCCGGCGAGCCGCCGCTGGCGCACTGGGCGCGCGAGGAGCTGGAAGACGAAGATTTCTTCGCGAAGTGGCATGCGTGGCAGGTCGAGATCGGCTACCGCGCGCCGGACGCGGCGGACTAACCGCCGGCGTCAGGCCGCCTGCATCTCCCGGGGGACCGTGCGCGCCAGGGCGAGGAGGTCGGCGATGTAGGGCTTGGTGCGGTCGGGCTCGCGCACCGCGGCGTAGAGGCGGCGGCGGATGCCGCGCTCGGTCAGCGGGCGGGTGACGTAGTCGGCCGAGGTGCGGACCTCGCGCACCACCCAGTCGGGCAGGACCGAGACGCCGCGCCCCGAGGCGACGAGGAGGAGGATGACTGCGGTGAGCTCCACCTGGCGCACGGACAGCGGCTCGACCCGGGCGGGGATCAGGAGCTGGCTGAAGACGTCGAGGCGGGCGCGGTCGACCGGGTAGGCGATGAGCGTCTGGTCGCGGAAGTCGGCGGCCTCCACCCACGGCCTCGCCGCGAGCGGATGGGCGGAGGCGGCGACGAACACTGCCTCGTAGTCGAAGAGCGGCTCGAAGACGATGCCGGGGAGGTCCTCGGGGTCGGAGGAGACGACGACGTCGACGTCCTCGCGCATGAGCGCCGGCAGCGCCTCGAAGGCGAGGCCCGGGCGGATGTCGACGTCGACGTCGGGCCAGGCGCGGCGGAACCCCTCGAGCACCGGGAACAGCCACTCGAAGCAGGCGTGGCACTCGATGGCGATGTGCATGCGCCCCGAGCGGCCGGCGCGGAGCCCGGCGAAGTCGGCCTCGAGCGCCTCGACCTCGGGCAGGATGCGCTCGGCGAGGCGGAGGAGGCGCACGCCTGCGGGCGAGAGGCGCAGGGGCTTGGAGCGGCGGACGAAGAGCTCGACGCCGGCCTGGTCCTCCAGCCCCTTGACCTGGTGGCTGAGCGCGGACTGCGTGACGTTGAGGCGCGATGCCGCGCGCGCCAGGCCTCCCGCCTCGTGGATGGCGCGGATGGCGCGGAGGTGGCGGAACTCCAGATGCAACCTTCGCCTCATGATGATCTTGAGGATTATGAGTTTGTCTCATGACGGCTGCCATGGGACAAGGGGCGCGGGCCATGAGGGATCAGCCATGACCGGACTGTCGTTCGAGTTCTTTCCGCCGAAGTCGATAAAGGCGTCGTTCCGGCTCTGGGACACGATCCGGGCGCTGGCGCCGCTCGACCCGGACTTCGTCTCGGTGACCTACGGCGCCGGCGGCACCACGCGGTCCGAGACCCACGACGCAGTCGAGACGATCATCGACAGCTACGGGGTCAACGTCGCCGCGCACCTGACCTGCGTCGACGCCACGCGGGAGGAGACGCTGGCGATCGCCGACCGCTACGCCGCGGCGGGTGTGCGCGAGATCGTGGCGCTGCGGGGCGACGCGCCCGGCGGCGGCGCGTTCGAGCCGCACCCCGACGGCTTCGCCGACGCGTGCGAACTGATCTCGGCGCTGGCGGAAAGCGGGCGCTTCGACATCCGCGTGGGCGCGTATCCCGACCCGCATCCCGACGCCGGCGGCGCCGCCGACGACGTCGCCTGGCTGAAGCGCAAGATCGACGCCGGCGCGAGTTCGGCCATTACCCAGTTCTTCTTCGAGGCCGAGACGTTCTTCCGCTTCCGCGACGCCTGCGTGGCGGCCGGCATCGACGTGCCGATCCTGCCCGGTGTCCTGCCCATCACCGACTGGGCGGGCACGCGGCGCTTCGCCGAGAAGTGCGGCGCCCGCATCCCCGTATGGTTGCCGGAGGCGTTCGAGCGGGCCGAGCGCGACGGCCGCGCCGACCTGCTGTCGACCAGCTTCTGCACCGAGCTCTGCTCGGACCTGATCGACGGCGGCGCCGAGCACCTGCACTTCTACACGCTGAACCGGCCCGGCCTGACGCGGGATGTCGTTCACGCCCTCGGCGTCGCGCCGCCGGTGCCGCTCGAGAACGTCGCCTGAAGGCGCGGGGCCGCGGGAACGCTGTACCGGCGGCCGCCTTCCCGACCGCCCCCGCCGCCCCTTCTGGGGCATGCTGGATGCCGGTGACGATCAAGGCCTGACCGTGTTCTGGACCGGGCCGACGGACCGGAAGGTGCTTGTGCGGCCCCCGGGGTGGGCCGGATCAGGCGGACACACCGTTCTCCGTTTCGCCACGGCCCGCACGCGACGTGACGGGCGCCAACCCCCGTAGGATCGTGCCCGAGGGGCGCCGACCCCGCCGGGCTCCAGACCGGTGCACGAGCGGGCCGGGGTTCGATGCCCGGGGCACCCGTCCCCCGGATCAGGCGGAGAGCGCGCCGGTGATCCGCGCCCTCGGCTGCGTCCCCTGCGCCGAGACATGCACGTACTCCGAGGGGTCGCGGCCGACGACCCGGCGCCGCCGCGCGACGAAGAGCTTGCCCCAGCCGCGCAGGGTGCCGATCGAGGGCGCCTCGGGATCGGTCGGAAAGCGGGCACGCCACCCCGGAGGCAGCGCGAGACCGCACGCCTCGGCCTTCTCGAGCATCCAGACGAGCGGGATGTTCGAGAGCGGTCGCGCCTCGGGAACGCCGCCGAGCTGCCCGCCGACATCGCCGTGCGAGCCCTGGAACCACATCTGCTCGACCTCGTCGCCGGGCCAGTTCGCCGTGCTCTCCCACAACGCCGGGGCGAAGGCGGAGCGGGTCTCGTCGAGCGCGAGGGCGTGGTAGCCATGGCGCACCGCATGACCGAGATGCGCCGAGTGGAACGCATGCCTCGACTCGGTCAGCATCCAGAGAAGCGGCAGACGCAGACCGAGCGCCTTGACGGTGTCGAAGACGCCGATCATCTCGACCGGCACGGCGTCGTGGCAGTAGCGGTCGCGGAACGCCTGCGCCGCCGGCCCGTGCGGATTCGTCTCGTAGTGGCGATAGGCGTCGCGGATCGCCCGCTCGGTCGCGTGCTCCGAGCGGACGAGGCCGACGCGGTCGATCACGCCCGCGAGCGACCGCACGGCGTAGGCGCCGCGCGAGTACCCGAAGAGGAAGATGCGGTCGCCCGGCTCGTAGCGCGATGCGAGGTGTCCAAAGGCCCGGCGGATGGCGCGGTTGATGCCGCGGCCGTGCACGACATCCATCGTCGTGCGCCAGTCCTGCCACTGGACGCCGGCCTCGTAGCGCAGCGACAGCGCGGTCCGCGGCATCTCGCGCAGGAGCTTGTAGGTGAGCCCGACGTTGGTCTCGGCCCCGGGAACAAGCGTCGACATGGTGCCGTCGAGCAGGATCACGTGGTCGACCCGCCCGCGGCCCGTGGCCGGCCGCACCATCTCGGTCCGACCCCGCCGCAGCTTGCGCCACGCCCACCTTGCCCACGTCACCGTTCTCATTCGCGCACCCGGCCCCCGACCGGTCCAGTATAGCCCAGGATATGCTTCGCGCGCGTTAGCGCCTGCGTTCGCCCCTATTCGGCTGCGAGGGGACGCGCGTTCAGCATCTCCCAGACGCGGTGCGGCGTGAGCGGCATGTCCACGCGGCGTACGCCCTCGTCCCACAGCGCGTCGAGGACCGCGTTCGTCACCGAAGCCAGCGAACCCACGGTTCCGGCCTCGCCGCATCCCTTCATGCCCATCGGGTTGCGGATCGACGGGACGGGTTCATTGAGAAAGGCGATCATCGGCACGTCGTCGGCGCGCGGCATGGCATAGTCCATGAACGTCGCGGTCAGCAGCTGGCCGTCGTCGTCGTAGACGGCGAGCTCGGCGAGTGCCTGTCCGAGGCCCTGAGCGACCCCGCCGTGGATCTGACCTTCGACCAGCATCGGGTTGATGAGGTTCCCGAAGTCGTCGGTGACGGTGTAACGCTCGACGACGACGCGCCCGGTCTCGGGGTCGACCACCACCTCCGCCACGTGGGCGCCGTTGGGGTACGAGCGCCCCTCGATGCTCGACGTCTCCCGGAAGGTCAGAAGGTCGGCGCGGCCGTCGGCGCGGGCCATCGCGGCCACCTCGAGCATCGTCGGCGTCTCGTTCGAGCCCTCCACGCGGAACACCTCGTCGTCGAAGCTCGCGGTGCCGCCGAGCCTCTCCGCGAGGAAGGCCGAGTACGCCTCGACGATCCGCGACACGGCTGTCAGCGTGACGTTCGCCTGCACCGTCACGCTGCGCGAGCCGCCGGTGCCGCCGCCCGTGGCGATCAGGTCGCTGTCGCCCTGCACCACCTCGATCCGGTCCGCCGGGATGCCGGTCTGGTCGCTGAGGAACTGGGCGTAGACGGTCTCGTGCCCCTGCCCGTTCGACTGCGTGCCGACGTAGATGCGGGCGCCGTTCTCGGTGAACTCGACCTCGACGCTTTCCTCCGGCGCGCCGAGGATGGCCTCGATGTAGTAGGCGAGGCCGATGCCGCGGAGCCGCCCCTCGCCGGCATCCGCCGCGCGCCGGTCCGCAAAGCCCGCGACGTCGGCGAAGGCTTCCGCTCGCGTCAGGACGCGGTCGAAGTCGCCGACGTCGTAGGTCTCGCCCGTGGCACTTTCGTAGGGAAACGCGGACGCGGGGACGAAGTTGATGCGCCGCAGTTCCCACGGGCTGAGACCGAGTTCGCGCGCGGCGTAGTCCATCAGCCGCTCGATGGCGTACATCGCCTCGGGGCGTCCGGCGCCGCGATAGGCGTCGACGCAGACGGTATTGGTGTAGATGCCGCGGACGCGCATGAAGAACGCCCGGATGTCGTAGACGCCGGGCGCCACCTTGGCGAAGAGGTCGGACTGGATGAGTTGCCCGAACTGGCTGTTGTAGGCGCCAAGATTGGACAGGGTATCAATGCGGTAGGCGGTGATCCTGTTGTCCGCGTCGAAGGCCATCTCGCACGTCGAGACGAGGTCCCGGCCCTGGTTGTCGGTCAGCATCGCCTCAGTGCGGGTCTCCATCCAGCGCACGGCGCGGCCGAGATGGCGCGCCGCCGCGGGAAGGAACACGTGCTCGGGATAGGGCGCCCCCTTCATGCCGAACCCGCCGCCGACGTCGGGGTTGGTCACCCGCACCTGCTCGGGCTCGAGACCGAGGCTCTTGGCGATCAGCGTCTTGTCGCCCCAGACGCCCTGACCGTTGACGCAGAAATGCAGGCGCTCCCCGTCCCATTCGGCGAAGGCGCCGCGCGGCTCCATCGGATTGGCGATGACGCGGTTGTCGGGGATCTCGAGGCTGACGGTCCGGGCGGCCGACGCGAACGCGGCGTCGACGGCGGCCTCGTCGCCGTGCGCCCAGTCGAAGGCGACGTTTTCGGGAACCTCGTCGTGGACGAGCGGCCCGCCCGGGTCTCGGCCGATCTTGGGATCGAGGTCGTCGAGGTCGACCATGACGAGGTCGGCCGCATCCTGCGCCTGCTGCAGGGTCTCTGCGAAGACGACGGCGACTGCCTCGCCGACGTAGCGGACGCGGTCCTTCGCGAGCACGGGCCGGAGCGGCGTCGCGCCGCGGCTGCCGTCGCGATTGCGGACGGCGGCGGCGCCGAGGCCGAGGCGGACGCCCCACTCCTCGAGATCCGCGGCGGTCATCACCAGATGGACGCCCGGGGCCGTCCGCGCCTCCTCGGTGTCGATGCCCAGGATGCGGCCATGCGCCGAGGTCGAGCGCACGACCACGGCGTGGAGCGCATCCTTCGGCGCGATGTCGTCGACGTATCGGCCGCCGCCCGTCAGAAACCGGACATCCTCGACCCGCCGGACGGGCTGGGCCTTGCCAAACTTCTCCATCGTACTGTCCCCCAATGCCGGTAACGGCGCAGCCTAGCGTCGCCCCCGGCGGCGTCTAGGCTGCAAGCGGCTATGCCGCAGAGCACGCAGGGATGCCCTACCCGGCGCGGAAAACGGACCCGAAAGCCGGGGTTTCAGACATCCGCAGCTTCGGGCAAGACCCTGCGGGCCACGTCCTCGAGCAGCGCCTCGACATCGACGGCCAAGCCCTTGTGCTCGGGCACCTCGTCGATGAGCAGGAACGAGAGGCCGTGGACGAAGGTCCACAAAAGGAGCCCGCGGCGCGTCACCTCGTCGTCGATCCCGCTCCGCCCGAGGATCCCTGCAACCTCGTCGAGAACGGTCTCGAACGGGCGGACGTCGCTGCCCTCCTGCATGGCGAGAAGGTCCGGATCGTGCTTGGAGCCGAAGATCAGGCGGAACACCCCGGGCTCCCGGCGGGCGAAGCCCACATAGACCCGGCCGAGGGCACGGATGCGGTCGAGCGATCCGGGCGGCAGACCCTCGAGCGCCCCAACCATTTCCTCGTAGTGACGCCGCATCCCCTCGGCCGCGACGGCGGCGATCATCTCCTCACGGTCGCGGAAGTGCCGATAGGGCGCGGCCGTCGAGACACCCGCGGCGCGACACGCCTCCGAAACGGAGAAGTGATCGGGCCCTTTCTCCTCGACCAGGCCGCGTGTCGCCTCGATGAGTTGTGCGCGGAGATTGCCATGGTGATAGGCGGATCTTCCGCCCGGTTTCGCCGCCTTCATAGTCACGCCTCCCCCGACACAAACTTTTGCCTTGCCAAAGTTAGAGGCCCTTACACATGTAAGAGTGTCTAACATGGGAAGGCCCTGCCATGCCTTACGCCACCACGCGCCTATCCCGTTCGATGCTGCGCCGCCTCCGCCGCCGAACCACGACCCTGATCTCCACGCTTGCAGTCATCGCCGTTGCCGGCCTCGCCGTCCAGCAGGGCGCGCATGTCCTCTCGCAGCGCGCCGAAGCCGTCACGGTCGCCGAAGAGGCCCCGCCGCTATCCGTGTCCGTCACGTCGATCGAGATATCGCAGGGATACGCGGCGATGCGGCGGTTCCTGGGCAAGGTCGAGCCCGCGCAGGCCAGCACCCTCGCCTTCGAGTCCGGGGGCCGGATCACCGAGATCCTCGTCGACGAGGGCGACGTCGTCGCGGCCGGGGCTGCGGTTGCCCGTATGGATACCCGCCTGCTCGAGACCGATCTCGCCCGGCTCGCTGCGGCGCGCGCGGCGCTCTCGGCCGACCTGCGCCTTGCCGAACTGTCGCTCGACCGCCGGCAGGAACTGCTCGCGCGCGGGTTCTCGCCCCAGTCGGCGCTCGACGACGCCCAGTTCACACGGGAGGGCCTGACAGCGCGGATCGGCGAGGTGGAGGCTCAGATCGAGGCGGTCGAGGTGCGGCTCGAAAAGTCGATCCTCCGCGCGCCCTATGCCGGCCGCGTGAGCGAGCGGAACGTTGACACTGGCGCCACGGTCGGCGCGACCGAGCCCGTCGTCGAGATCCTGCAGACGGACGCGGTGCAGGTGCGGATCGGGCTCCCGCTCTGGGTCGAGGCGGAACCCGGCACCCGGTGGGACGTCGAGATCGAGCGTCGGCGCCTTCCGGCGGAGGTCGTCTCGCTGCGACCCGACGTCGACCCCGAGACGCTGACGCGCACCGCCATCCTGCGCATCGCCGCAGACAACGTCCCGTTCGGCGCCACCGCCACCGTGAGCGTGCCGCGCACCGTTGCCGTCGAGGGGGCATGGGTGCCCATGCCGGCACTGCGCGAGGGCGCATCCGGGGTCTGGACCCTGCTCGTCGTCGACGAGGCGGGAACGGTTCGCGCGGCACCGATCGAGGTGCTGCATGCCGAGGCCGACCGTGTCTACGTGGCAGGCGGCATCGCCCCGGGACTGCGCGTCATCGACAGCGGTCCGCACCGGGTCACCCCGGGCCAGACCGTCGCGACCCGGGCGGAGGGCTGACATGTCCACCCTTCCCTTCCGCCAGCCGCGGATCGTCGCGCTGATCCTGCTGATCCTCGTTTCGGCCGGCGCCTCGTCGCTCCTCTCGCTCGGGCGGCAGGAAGATCCGACGATCACCAACCTCTTCGCGACCGTCACCACGAGCTTTCCCGGGGCCGATCCGGCCCGGGTCGAGGCGCTCGTCACGGCGGAGATCGAGGCCGAACTGCAGGACATCGCCGAGATCGACACGATCCAGTCGATCTCGGGTTCCGGCGTCTCGGTCATATCGATCGAGCTCGACCAGACCCTCGGCGGCGCCGAGATCGAGCCGGTCTGGGCCGAGGCGCGCGACGCGGTCGAGGATGCCCGCCGCGGGTTCCCGGACGGCGTCCGGCCGCCCGAGTTCGACGACGACGGGATCAGCGCCTACTCTGCCGTGATCGCGATCACGGCCGAGGCCGAGGGCGTGCCGTTGACGCTCCTCGCCCGCCATGCCGAGGCGCTGGCCGATCGGCTGCGGGGACTGCCGTCGACGCGGGCGGTCGACCTTTTCGGGGCGCCGGAGGAGGAGGTGCTGGTCGCCGTCGACCTCGCCGGCGCGGCGGCCTTGGGCCTGACCGCCGATGCCGTTTCGAAGGCGATCGCCGGCGCCGACGGCAAGGTGCAGGCGGGGCGCCTGCAGGGCGGCGACCGCGACCTCGCGGTCGGCATCACCGGCGAGGTCGAGGCGCTCGACCGACTGCGCGACGTCCCGCTTCGCAGCAGCGCCACAGGCGCCGTCGCCCGGCTCGACGACATCGCGACGGTCACCCGCGGCGCCCGCGCCCCTGCCGAGGAGATGGCGCTCGTCGCCGGCCGGCCCGCGGTCCTCGTCGGCGCGCTGGCCGAGGACGGCGTCCAGATCGACGGCTGGATGGCCGCGCTCCGGGCCGAACTCGACGCCGGCGCCGACGCGGTGCCGCTCGGCATCGGCGAGACTCTGCTGTTCGACCAGTCGACCTACACCGCCGACCGCCTCGCCGAGGTCGCGACCAACATGGCGATCGGCGTGGCGCTGGTCGTCGCGGTCCTCCTCGTGACGCTCGGCGTCCGCGCCGCCGCCATCGTGGCGCTGGTGCTGCCGGTCGTCAGCCTCGCGTCGCTCGCCACGATGAACGCCATCGGGCTGCCGATCCACCAGATGTCGGTGACCGGGCTGATCGTGGCGCTGGGTCTCCTCGTCGACGCGGCGATCGTCATGTCGGACGAGATCCGCAAGCGCCTGGCTGCAGGCATGGACCGCGAGGCCGCGGTCGGCGACGCGGTGCGCCGCCTCTCCGCCCCTCTTGCCGCATCGACGATCACGACGGCGCTGGCCTTCACGCCGATGATCCTCCTCCCGGGCCCCGCGGGGGACTTCGTTGGCGCCATCGCCATCGCCGTCGTGCTGATGCTCGGCTGGTCGCTCGTCGTGGCGCTCACCGTGACGCCGGCGCTCGCCGGGTGGTTCCTGCCGGCCGCGGATGGCCGCCGCCATGCGCCCGGTGCCGTGGCGCGTGCCTTCGGCGCCTCGCTCCGCTGGTCGACCGCCAACCCCGTGCGCTCGATCGCGCTGGCGCTGGTGCTGCCGGTGACCGGGTTCCTCGCCTTTCCGACGCTGACGGCACAGTTCTTCCCCGGGGTCGACCGCGACCAGTTCTACGTCGAGCTCGATCTGCCCGCCGGCACCGCGATCACCCGGACCTACGAGGTCGTCCACGCCATCGACGCGCACCTCGCCGGCAAGCCCGGGGTGCAGGGGTCCTGGTGGAGCGTCGGCCGCTCCGGTCCCGCCTTCTACTACAACATCACCGGGGACCGCTCGCGCGAGCCGGGCTTCGCGCAGGGCATGGTGACGACGACGGATGCGGCGGCCGCCGCCCGCCTGGTGCCGGCGGTACAGGCCGAGCTCGACGCGATGATCCCGAACGCGCAGATCATCGTCCGTGGCCTCGTGCAGGGACCGCCGGTCGCAGCACCGGTCGAACTGCGGTTCGTCGGACAGGATCTCGCGCTGCTGCGCGAGGCGGGCGACGCGGCGCGTGCCATCGCCGCCGACCTGCCGCTCGTCACCCATGCCAGGACGACCAGCAACGGCGGCGCCGCGCGCCTGCGCTACGACATCGACGAGAACGAGGCGCGCCTCCTCGGGCTGTCGCTCGCCGATGTCGCGCGGCAGATGGAGACGGCGCTCGTCGGAGTCACGGGCGGCTCGCTGGTCGAGGGAACCGAGACGCTGCCGATCCGCGTCCGCTTCGGCGGCGACACGCGGGCCAACGTCGCCGCGATCTCCGACCTGCCGATCCAGCCCGCCACGGCGGTGACGCCCGGAACGTTCCCGGCGGTGCCGCTCTCCGAGATCGCCAGTCCCCGGCTCGAGCCGTCGGACGGCACCATCGTGCGGCGCGACGGCGAGCGGGCGAACACGCTGCAGCTCTTCCTCGTCCCGGGCATCCTGCCGGAGGAGGGACTGCAGGCGGTCCAGGCGGCCCTCGCCGCGGCGGACTTCGCCCTGCCGCCCGACATCCGGATGGAGATCGGCGGCGACAGCGACGCGCGGGCCGATGTCGTCGCCAACCTCGTGGCCCAGATCGGGCTGATCGCCACGCTCGCCGTCGCCACCATCGCGTTGACCTACATGAGCTTCCGCCTCACCGCGGTCACGCTCGTCGTCGCGGTGCTGTCGGCCGGCCTCTCGATGCTGTCGCTCGCGGTCATGCAGTTTCCGTTCGGGATCAACGCAATCATCGGCGTGATCGGCTCGATCGGGGTGTCGATCAACGCCGCCATCATCATCCTGACGGGGCTGCAGTCGGATGCCCGCGCCAGCGCCGGCGACCGCCGAGCGATGGCCGAGGTGACCGCCGCATCGTCGCGCCACATCCTGTCGACGACGGTGACGACGTTCGGGGGGTTCCTGCCACTGATCCTCGCCGGCGGCGGCTTCTGGCCGCCCTTCGCGGTCGCGATCGCTGGCGGCGTGGCATTGTCGACGGTCGTGTCGTTCTACTTCGTGCCGCCCGTCTTCGCCCTCGTGGCGCGTCGCTCGGCCGGCACCGCCCCCCTCGTTCTGGCCGGGGCGGACCGGACGCACCCCATGGCGATGGCCGCGGAATAGGGCGCGATGGCCGAGCCGGGGCGGGCACCACCGCCTCGCGTCTCCTTCGAATGGCGGCCGCCAAGGTCCTGACCTGGCGTCCGAAATCGACGCCGCGCACCGAGCGATCGTAAACTCTTGTAAACCAATGTCTGTAAAGGACGCTCCCAGAGGATCGACCCCGCTGCCAAGGGAGCGCGATATGACACCATCCACAAGGGGCGCATCCTGCATCCGCGCCCTTGCCGTCGCCGGCGTCTGCGCCGCGCTTTTCACCCCCGCCGCCCGGGCCCAGGACGGGTTCGACTGGTCGGGCCCCTACGGAACGGTCAGTCTCGGCGGGTTCCGCTCGGACGGCGGCGCGGAATTGAACGACGTCCAGGGGTTCCTGCTGCCCGCCGACGTCGAACTCGGCGTGCTGTGGCGCGACATCGAGAACACCGAGACGTCACCGGCCCTCGGCCTCGCGTTCGGCACGAACTTCCAGAGCGGAAGCTTCGTGAACTCGATCGAGGCGGGCCTCACCTTCCTCGGTCACGACGGGCGCACCGAACTGAGCGAAGCCGGGCCGTTTCCGCCCCCAGCAAGCCCGCTGACGGTGACGACCGAGACATCGTACCGCACCGAGATCGATACCATGGGCTCGCTGCGCTGGCGCGGCGGCTATGCGGCGGGGCGCAACCTCTTCTACGTGAGCGCCGGCATTGCCGCGGCCGACGTTCGCAACGAGTTCGGTTTTGGCGTTCCCGACCTGCCGCCGCCGTTTCCACGGCCCTACGCGGCCCCGACCGCGTCGGTCGACGGCATTCGCTGGGGCTACACTGTCGGCGTCGGGTTCGAGCGCGCCATCGGCGAGCGGTGGAGCGTCCGCGCCGAGATCGTGCACTACGACCTCGCCGACGCCGACGTGCGCGGGCGGGATCTCTCGACGCCGGGCTTCGACCGGGAGGCCGCGGAGTACACGTTCGAGAACCGCGGCACGACGGCGTTGCTCGGGCTGAGCTTTGCATTCTGAACGTCGTTCATGTCTCGGTAATCACGTGTAATTTTATCCGTGTTGAAGAGAGGAGGTTCATGGCCGGGAAAGCAGTGGCGAATACGGCGGGTGTACCAGTGAAGTACAGGTGCATCGATGTCGTTTTTATCCAATCCGCCGGGCGTTCCCGCGGCCGCCTTGCAGGGCAGCCTGCGTGACTTCGGCTTTCCCTCCGGCCCCGACCTTGTCGCCCGCGTGGCGGGCTTCTTCGAATGGCAGGACCTCCGCCGCCAGAGCGGCACGTGGCCCTTCGCCCGCGCGACCGAGGCGGGACCGCAGGCGGCGTGCGCCATCCGGGACGATCGCGGCGTGCTGACGACGGGCGTGAACTTTGCCTCGCAAGACTATCTGAGCCTTGCCTCGCATCCCGAGATCAAGGACGCCGCCAAGGCGGCGATCGACGCCATGGGGGTCCATTCGGCCGGATCATCGGCCCTCGTCGGCAACACCGCGACCTCGTTCGAGCTCGAGCGCCGCCTGGCCGCGTTCTGCGACATGGAGGAGGCGGTCCTCTTCCCGACGGGCTGGTCGGCGGGCTACGGGGTCATCAAGGCGCTCGTCCGGTCGAGCGACTACGTGGTGATGGACCTTCTCTGCCATTCCTGCCTGCAGATGGGCGCGCACGGGGCGACGGGGAACGTCGTCCCGTTCCGGCATCTGAGCACCGACGACTGCCGCGCCAAGCTCGCCGCGGTCCGTGCGAAGGCGCCCGAGGCAGGCATCCTCCTCGTCACCGAGGCGCTGTTCTCGATGGACAGCGACACCCCGGACCTCGCCGCCATGCGCATGCTGGCCCGGCAGTTCAACGCGACGCTCCTCGTCGACGTCGCCCACGACCTCGGCGCCATCGGGCCGGGCGGCACCGGGAAGATCGGGGAGGCGGGGCTGCTCGGCCAGATCGATCTCGTGATCGGCGCCTTCTCGAAGACGTTCGCCTCGAACGGCGGTTTCGTCGCGACGCAGAGCCGGGCGGTAAAGGAGTACCTTCGCTACTACAGCCAGACCTGCACCTTCTCGAACGGACTGTCGCCGATCCAGACCGCCATCGTCACCCGGGCGCTCGACATCGTCCAGTCGGACGAGGGCGCGGTGCGCCGCGAAGCGCTGATGCAGAACGTCCTCCGCCTGCGTCACGCGCTGACGTCGCGCGGCCTCGAGGTGCATGGCGACCCCTCGGCCATCGTCGCCGTGAAGACAGGCGACGAGGCGCTCTCGCGCCTCATGTCACGCGAGTTGCCGGGCCTCGGCCTCCTGGCGAACCTGGTCGAGTTCCCGGCCGTGCCGCGCAACCAAGCGCGCTTCCGCCTTCAGGTGATGGCGGATCACTCCGCCGACGAGATCGAGTTCGCCGGCGCCGCCATGGAGCAGGCCTGGCACGCAGCCAAGGCCGGCCTCGCGGCGATGCCAAACAACGCCGAGGCGCCGCTCGAGATGGCCGGTTAGCGGCACGCCACGCGCGTCCTCCGCGGCCGCCGCGGGGGACGCCGAACCACGGGAGCCCGATGCGTTGATTTCCCCCGTCATCGACTGGTTCATCCCCGAACGGATCCGGCTCAACCGGACCGACTGGGCCCTGGCGCGCACCTTCGTCTTCACGCACCTGTTCGGGCCGCTGATCGCGCAACCGCTCTGGATCTACCTCTGGGCCATCTCGCCCGGGCTCGAGTTGTACATCGTGGCGCTGGCGCTCTCGATCTGCGGCTTCTGGGTCCTCCCGTTCCTGCTGCGCGCCACCGGGAACATGTGGCTCGTCTCGCTGATCTCGTTCCAGGCGCTGGCCATGACCTCCCTGAACGGGGCCCACCATTACGGCGGGTTCAACTCGCCGCTCATCGCCTGGGTCGTCGTCACGCTGATGCTGGGCTTCTTCTATCTGTCGAAGAACATCAGGCTCGTCCTCGGGCTCTTCGCCGTCGACGTTGCCGTCTTCGTGGCCGCGGTGATCTTCTGGCCGGTCCCGAACGCCATCCCGAGCGAGGACCTGCGGGTGCTCGGCTGGCTCTCGCTGGGCTCGGCCACGATCTACATGACGTGGATGGCGCTCTACTACTCGGTCGTGGTGACGATGAAGGCCGAGTTCGAGGTGGAGGCGGAACGCGGACGGGCCGCCTCCGAGGAGCTGGAACGGGCGCGCGCGCTCGCCGAGGAGCGGATGCGGGCACGGATCGCCTTCTTCTCCAAGATGAGCCACGAGCTGCGGACGCCGCTCAACGCGATCATCGGGTACTCCGAGATCCTGATGGAGGAGATCGCCGACCGTGGCGAGGCGGCGGACACGCGCGCGAAGGACATCCGCGGCATCAATTCCGCCGGCAAGCATCTCCTCTCGCTCGTCGCCGACGTCCTCGACACCGACCGGATCGAGGACGAGGCACTGGTGGTCACGCCGACAGGGTTCACGCTCGGACAGCTTTGCGACGAGGTGGTGGCAAGCGCCCGGCCGATGGTCGAGACCAACGGCAATGCGCTTGTCGTGCATTGTCCCCTGCCCGATCACACGCTGCGGACCGACGCCAAGAAGATCCGCCAGATCGCCATCAACCTCCTCGGCAATGCCGGCAAGTTCACGGCGAACGGAACGGTTCGCCTCGAGATGGTGATCGAGACCGGGGCGCACGACGAGCACCTCAGGCTGTCCGTTTCCGACACCGGGATCGGCATTGCCGAGGAGGCGCAGTCGCGCCTCTTCTCCGAGTACGCCCAGGCCGACGCCTCGGTGCCCAACCGTTATGGCGGTACGGGGATCGGGCTCGCCCTGTCGCGGCAGCTTGCCATCCTCCTCGGCGGGCAGCTCTCCTTCGTCAGCCGCGCCGGCCACGGATCGACGTTCACCGCGACCCTGCCGACGCGCTATCTCAGCGATGTCGAGATCGGGGGCCGCGCGAACGAGCCTCACGCCATGTCCTGCGACATCTCTGCGGTAAGTCCTGCTTAGTCAGTTCGGATGTAAGGTGCGTTTCATTCAGATCTCCCCGATCTGGCGAAACCGCGGCGAGGACGGGCGATGGACGGAACGGCAAAAGCTGCAGCACGGATCCTGATCGTCGACGACGTCGCCGTGAACCGCGAGATCCTGAAGCGCCGCCTCGTCCGTCGCGGGTTCGAGATCGTCGAGGCGGGCGGCGGGCGCGAGGCGCTCGAGACGATAGAACGGGACCCCATCGACATCGTGCTTCTCGACATCATGATGCCCGAGATCGATGGTCTCGAGGTGGTCCGGACGGTGCGGAAGACCCGCTCGCCCACCGACCTGCCGATCATCATGGTTTCGGCCCGAAGCTTCAGCGAGGACGTGACGCAGAGCCTCGAACTCGGCGCCAACGACTACGTGACGAAGCCCGTCGACTTCGAGGCGACGCTCGCGGTCATCCACCGCGAGCTTGGCCGGAAAACCGCCTGAGGCGTATCCGGCGCCGCATGCGAGGCGTCGGCACGATCTGTCGCAGGTCCGTCGGCCCATCCCCTCTTCCAAGATTCCCGGCACACGAATTGGACCCCCGGCCTTTTCGGCGTAGATCGAGCGGCGGATGGGCGGCGACGGGACAGGAATGCGCGGGGAAACGGGCGGTTCATCGTTCAGGCCGATCCGTGACTATGCGCTGATCGGCGATTGCCACGGGTCCGCGCTCGTGTCGCGCGAGGGCAGCATAGACTGGGCCTGCTTCGGCCGCTTCGATGCCGACCCGACGTTCCTGTCGATCCTCGACGCCGACAAGGGCGGCCGCTTCGCCCTGGCGCCGGATGTGCCGTTCACCTGCGAACGCGCCTACTTCGACGACACCGCGATCCTCGTGACCGCCTTCGGAACGGACACGGGGCACGTAACGCTGCGCGACTTCATGCCCGTGGGGCGCTGCCCCTCGAACGGCACCTACGACTACGTCACGCTGCGCGCCCCGCACTGGATCGTGCGGCGCGTCGAGTGCACGTCGGGCAGCGCGCGCATGCGCCTCACGTTCCGCCCCTCTCGCGAGTGGGCCGCGCATCCCGAACGGCTGGTCGAGGGGAATGGGCGCGTGATGGCGACCTCGGGCACGGTGCTGCACCACCCGCTCGAATCCATGTCCATCGACGGCGACACGGCGAGCGCCGTCTTCGAGATCTCCGCGGGAGACGTGCTGAGCTTTGTCTGCGCCGCCGAACCGATCTCCGGCGATCCCCTCGCGCGTGCCGACGATCTCTACGCCGTCACGCGGGCGTTTTGGCGCGAGTGGATCGACTTCTGCCGCTACGACGGCGTCCATCGCGACATCGTGCGGCGCTCGGCGATCACGCTCAAGCTTCTGACCTACGCGCCGTCGGGCGCGCTGGTCGCCGCGCCGACCTCGTCGCTGCCCGAGAAGATCGGCGGCGGACGCAACTGGGACTACCGATTCTGCTGGCTGCGGGATTCGGTCCTCGCGCTCTATGCGCTCGCGGTCGCAGGCTACGGAGGCGAGGCGCGTCGCTTTAGCGACTACCTGATCCGCGTCGGCAAGGGCGAGACCGGCGTGCCCCAGATCATGTACGGGATCGAGGGCGAGAGCGAACTGAGCGAACGCGAGTTCCCGCACCTCTCCGGACACCACGGCAGCAGCCCGGTGCGCGCGGGCAACGGCGCCTACGGGCAGCGCCAGATGGACGTCTACGGCGAGCTGCTCGACTGGGCCGAGATCTACAAGTCGATCGGCGGTGACCTCGACGGCGCCACGCAGGTGCTGTGCAGCGTGGCGGACTTCGTGGCCGGCTGCTGGCACGAGCCCGATCAGGGCCTCTGGGAGATCCGCGGCGGCCCGCGTCATCACGTGCACAGCAAGATCATGAGCTGGGTCACACTCGATAGGGCCATCCGGTTGCTGGAGCGCAAGCCCGCCTGGGTCGAGGCGCGCGACGCCGTGGCCCGCGACATCGACCAGAACGGCTTCGCCGACGATGGCCACATGCTGCAATCGTACGGCCATGACGGTGTCGACGCGGCGGCGCTGCTGACGCCGATGATGGGGTTCGAGATGACGCCGGAGCGGCTCGACGCCACCATCCGCGAGGTCGAGGCGCAGCTGCGCGAAGGCGACTTCGTGCACCGCTATCGCGGCGACGACGGCCTCGACGGGGAGGAGGGGTCGTTCCTCATCTGCTCGTTCTGGCTCGTCGACACGATGCTTCTGGCGGGCCGCCGGACCGAGGCGGCGGAGCTCTTCGACCGCCTTGTCACCCATGCCAACGACGTCGGCCTCTTCGCCGAGGAGATCGACCCCGCGAACGGCGACTTCCTCGGCAACTACCCGCAGGCCTTCACCCATCTCGCCCTGATCGCCTCTGCGCACCACATCCAGCTCTGCAGCGAGGAGGGGTGCGACGCGATGCAGGGCACCTACGCCGACCGCGCCAAGCGGCTCGCCGGGGCGACCCTCGGCTGGCGCGCGCTGCTCTCGGCGGCGGCCACGACGAGGCAGGGCATCCGCCTGATCTCGTCCCGGGACTCGATCCTGCAGCTTTGAGGCGGCAGGTCCTCTGCGACTTCTTCGCCGGCGACGTCGTGCCATGCTTCCGCGGCCCCGGCCCTTCGGCTACCCAGACGGGGATGTTCGTCGTCTGCCCGTCCACCGTGTGGAACTCGACCGCGCTCGAGACGCAGTCCGTGCCGAAGCGGATCTTCGGCCGCGTCGCTCTCGTACCGCGGCGCGGCGCCTCCCCCGGCCTCTGGGCGCGGCTCGCCTTCGAGGCGCAGCCGCTGCGCTACGTCGGGGCGTTGCTGCCCTTCGTCGTCGCGATGTTCGTCTGGCCGCACCTGGCGCTGCCCATCGCGCAGGCCCCGCTGGCTATGGTCCTGGTGATCGGGATCGTCGAGATGAAGGTCCTGCGCATCGAGCCCGACCGCCGCGAAACGGTGGCCAGCGAGGCCGAGGCGGCGCGCAGCCTCGACACCTTGCGCTTTCGCGGCACGGCCGCCCTGCGCCGGATCGCGGCCGCCAAGGGCTTCGCGTCGGGGGATCTGCACCTCGTCGTCGAGCAGTCGGAGCTTGCGCGCATCGCCCCCCTGACGCTCGTCTCGGTCCAGCGCGACGGGCGCCCGGCCGAGGTCCTCGACCTCGACGAGGACGAGCGCGCGCTTCTCGACGGGCTCTTCGACGCGGATCTGACCGAGCGCGACCTGCAGCGGGCGAACCTGCGCGAGGACGCCTTCGTCCGGACCGTGACCTTCGACGCCCGCGGGGTCTCGGCGCATGCCCGGCTCGCCGCACTGATGCGGGCGGACACCCGGGGCGCCCTCGCGGCGACCTGAAGGACGCGCGTGGCGATCAACGCCTCCACCGTCTCCGCCGGCGCGGCGCTCGAGGTTCTCGAGGCCGGGTGGCGCGCGCAGGCCGACGGCGCCCTGACGGCCTCGTGGATGCTGCACGGGCGCCCGGGCGTCGGCAAGACGCAGCTCGTGCAGG
>CAYMRW010000008.1:6901-18886 GCA_964392825.1 uncultured Rhodobacterales bacterium | reverse complement strand
ACCGTCCTGAACGTGGCCTCAGGCGTCCCCCGGCGCATGGGCGACCTGCTCGAAGAGCTCCTCGCCCTCAGCGCCGCGCCGATCCGGGTCGAACCAGACCCGGCGCGGATGCGCCCGAGCGACTTCGCGGTGGTGGCGGGCGATCCTGGCCGCGCGGCGGCACTGCTCGACTGGAGCCCCCGGATACCCTTCAAACAGACGCTTTCCGACGTCCTCGATGATTGGCGCGCCCGCGTTGCACGATCCGTGGACGGCACGCTGCGATGAGCGCGTCCGGGCCGATCTTCGTCCATTCGATGTTCAGGACGGGCAGCACGTACCTCTTCCAGTGCTTTCGCCGCGCCTCGAATGACGAGGGGCGACCGCTCTACTATACCTTCTACGAGGCCATCCACGAGATTGTCTGGATGGCGCGAGAGACCCCCGACGTGTTCACTGCCATCGAGGGTGACGGACAAATGCAAAAGTTGCTCCGGCACTCCGCCGAGGGGCACTACTTCAGCGAGCTCGAAGAGACACGCGAAGGGTGGAAAAACGTCATCACCGAGAAAATCTTGTATGACGGCGCCTTCGGGACCACGGCGGCCGACGCGACGGCCGCGTTCTTCCGCGCATTGGCACAAGCGTCGCCGCGGCGCCCCACCTTTCATGAATGCCGGACCGCGCACCGGATCGGCGCCATCGCCGAGCGGGTAGAGGCGACCCACCTCTATCTCTGGCGCAATCCTTGGGATCAGTGGTGGTCGACCCGCACGACCGAGTACTTCGACCTCGCCCACATGCTGGCGCTGAACACGAGCGCTCCTCCCCCGGCGGTGCTCGGCCTCCGGCATCTTGCGGCTTTGGCCCCATGCCGCGACGTCACGATCGAGCAGCAGTTCGCGTTCTATCGCTCCCGTCCGTGGACGTCGGAGGAGAGCTACGCCGCATTCTACGGTCTGTGGCTGCTGGCGCTCGACGAGGCGGACCGGCACGCGGACGTGATGCTCAGCATCGACCGGCTCACCGTATCGGACGATGAATGTAACGCGGCGGCCGAGCAGCTCGCGAAACTCGGGATCGGTGGAATCGAGCTCTCCGACGCGCGGGCGCCGCGGATGCAGTTCACCCAAGGCGACGCCGAGTTCTTCGACCCGATCGAACGCCGTGTCGAAGACGTGCTGGAGTCGACCGGACTGCCGCGCGACCGGATCGACGCGTTGGCGGAGATGCGACACGCAACGGCCGTCGAGGGGCGGCCAACGAGCGGCGCCTCGTTGCGCGCGGCGCTTCTGAGGTTCGGGACCCACGGCGCCAGGCTGGTGCGCACGGTGCGGGACGAGCGGCTGTCCGAAGAGAGGTTGACTGCGCTGGAGGCCCGCATGACCCAGGGCGACGCCCAGCTGAACGAGGCCTTGGCGGGGGTCAGCGCTGGCCTGCACGGGCTGCTCGAACGTGCGGCGGAGAGCGAGGCGCGGACGGAAGCGACGCTGGGCGGAATCGATGCATGTCTGCAGGCGCTGGAGGCACGCGTCGCCGAGGGCGAGGCAGAAGTGCACAACGCGCTCAGCGGCATCGCCGGAATGCTGGCTTCGCATGAGGGAGCCGCTGCGACCGCGACGGCGGAAGTCGAGGCGCACGGGCAGGCGCTCGCCGCCGCGCACACACAGATCGCCGAACAGGGGGCCCTCATCGAGGCGTACCGGCGGTCGACCTCTTGGCGCGTGACGGCACCGCTCCGCGCGGCGAGCCGGGGCGCCGCGCACGGGCGTACGGGCGTCTCGGCGTGGCTCCGGCTCGCGCCAGGCTCACGCCCGCGCCGGGTGCTGGCTGCGACGGCGACGCGGGCCGAGACGACGCTGCGAGCGAACTCCCGGCTCGCCGACGCGATCAGCCGCGGTCTCGGACGCTATCCGGCGCTACGGTCCGTGGTCAGACGTTCGCTTGCCGGCGGTGTACCGGGAGGCCCCATCGCGCCCGTGGACACGCGCGACGTCGAGTGGGTAACGTCGCATCCGCTCCGTCCGCACCTCCTGGCCGTCCTCGCGGAAGAGATGGCCGCGCTGAGGCAGCGCCGCTGATGCGGGTCCTTCTCGATCTTCAGGGCGCGCAGACGTCTGGCTCACGCCACCGTGGCATCGGCCGCTATTCGTTGTCGCTGGCGTCGGCGATGGCGCGGGTGGCGGGACCCGCGGTCGATCTCCGCATCGCCCTCAACGCCGCCTTTCCCGAGGCCGGGGACGCCGTCATGACGGTACTTGCCCGCGACCTGCCCGCCTCAGCGTTCTCGTGGTACCATGTCCCGCAGGGGACCTATCCGCCACCGATCGAGGGGGATCCCATGCAGCGCGTGGCGGCCGAAATCGTGCGTGCCCATCATGCCTCGCTCCGGCCCGACGCAGTGCTGATCTCGAGTGTCATGGAGGGCTTTGGCACGCCAGACTACTGCCCTGCGTTTCTCGATCTCCCCGGCACGTTGCAGTGCGCGATCCTCTACGATCTGACACCCAAGATCCTCGCCGAGCAATTCCTGAGCTATCCGCCCCATATCGCCTTCTACGAGCGGCAACTCGAAGTGTTGCGGCGCATGGGGCTTTTGCTTGCCATCTCGGAATCGAGCCGCCGAGATGCGATGACCTTGCTCGACATCGATCCTGACGCGATCGTCAATATCGCCGCCGCCGCCGCCGGGATCTTCCGCGAGGCCGAACGCCTGCCGCGGACGCCATCGCTTCCTCCGGGTCAGTACGTGCTCTTCGCAGGCGGTGTCGACCCGAACAAGAATGCCACGTTCGCGGTCAAGGCGTTCGCCCGTCTGCCGGCGGCGCTCAGGGACCGGCACACGCTTGTCCATGTCGGGTCGATGCCCGAGGATCATCGCACACAGATGCAGGCGATCGCTCGGAAGGGCGGGATGAGCGACGTGGTCTTTCTCGGCCCGGTGGACGATACCGCGCTGATCAACGCCTTCGATCATGCCGAGGTCTTCGTCTTTCCTTCGATCTACGAGGGCTTCGGCCTCCCCGTCCTCGAGGCGATGACGCGCGGAACCCCGGTCCTGGCAAGCGATTCCTCGAGCCTGCCCGAGGTCGTTGGCGACCACGCCGCGCTGTTCGTGCCGAACGACACCGAGAGCCTCGCGTCGCGCCTGGCGGCGCTTCTCGAGGATGACGAGTTCCGCGCAGAGGCCGGTCGCCTGGCGGAAGCGCGATCGCGCTCGTTCTCCTGGGAGCGGGTCGGACGGGCGGCGCTGGAGGCCATTGCCGCCGCGATCTTACCACGGCGAGCGTCCGTTCCCCTCGACCTCGAGGAGTGCAGTCGGCGCATGGCACGGCCGCTGGTCGACGGCGCGCGCTACGACGCCTGCGCGCGCGCGATCGACGCCCTCATCCAGAGCGCGCAGCCGGGCCCGGAACTCGGCCCGCCGCGTCTTCTGGTCGATGTCACCATGGTCGAACTCGAAGATCAGAAGACAGGTATCCAGCGCGTCGTGCGCGAGACCGTCGATGGTCTCGCAGGCTCCGAGCACGACCCGCGGGGGGAGGTGCTGCCGATCGTGTTTCCCCGGGCGACCCCCATCGCGGCGGAGATGTCCGGGAGGCGCGATCGGGCGATCTCCGTCCGCACCGGCGACACGCTTCTCATGCTCGACTCCACATGGGGCCAGTATCCAGGGTTCGCCGGACACTTCGCAGAGGTGCGGCAGGCACGCGGCCGCATCGTGACCGCCGTCTACGACCTCGTGCCGGTCCTCCATCCCGACCTCGTCGTGCCGGGCATGCGCAAGGTGTTCGACGCGTGGTTCCGTGCCGCCCTTCTCGAGAGCGACGGGCTCGTCTGCATTTCGCGGGCCGTGGCGGACGAGGTCGTGGACTACGTGGAACGGCAGGGACTGCCGTTCCGGGACGGGCTGCGCATCGGCTGGTGGCACCTCGGATCGGACCTGTGGCCGCGCGCCGGCAACGACGCGCCGCGATCGTCACTGGCGGCGTTCCTCGCCGAAGACGCGCCGACGTTCCTGATGGTCGGGACAATCGAGCCACGCAAGCGCCACGCGGTCGTACTCGACGCCATGGAGGCGCTCTGGGCCGAAGGCTCGCCGGCGCGCCTCCTGCTCATCGGGAAGGCCGGGTGGGCCGCCCCCGAGTTCGTCGAACGGCTGCGCACGCACCCCGAGGGCCAGCGCCTGATGTGGGTCGAGTCCGCAAGCGATGCCGAGGTCAATGCGGCGTATCTCGGCGCCGACGCCCTCGTCTTCGCATCGATCTACGAGGGGTTCGGCCTGCCCATCGTCGAGGCCGCGCGCATGGGTCTGCCGACGATCGCCTCGGACATCCCGGTGCTGCGCGAGGTCGGCGGCGATGGCGCGGCGTACTTTCCGGTCGACGACGTCGACGCACTCGCCGCACAGCTGACCGGGGTTCTCGCCGGCGACCACCCCGACCCGCGCCGCGTCCGCGCCCTGACGTGGGAGGAGAGTGCACGGCACCTGCTCGAAGTCCTCTTCGAGGAGCGCTGGCACCGCGTCCTGCGCAGCTACCCGACGACGGACTTGGGAGTAGATCTATGAGCGCTCTGAGGCTTCGCCAGCGTGCGGTTCGGCTGTTGCAGCGATTCGGACGCCGGCCGACACTCAGCGACGGCCTCGCCACGCTCGTTTCCGAGAACCGCGGAGCGATCGCGCGCCTTCAGGTAGCCGTGGGCGGCAGTCAGTCTCCAGTACCGCCCCCGGTCCGCGGCCTCGCGGGGCAGTTCTACGTGCCGTCCGAGGTGTTCCGGGGCGTCGCGACCGGACCGTACATGGCCTCGTCGGTGCCACAGCTCTCAGACTTCTTGAATCCGGAATTCGAGGCGTTTCTCGCCGAGATCGGGCATCGGTTCCAGATCCACCGCAAGCTTTGGGAATTCGCCTACGTAACCCGTCAATTGGCCCAGGCCGGGGCCCTTGCGCCCGGAAACACGGGGCTATGCTTCGGTGCAGGGGAGGAGCCTTTGCCGGCGCTTCTGGCCCGGCGCGGCTGCCACATCGTCGCCACCGATGCGCCGCTGGAGATTGTCGCCGGCAGCTGGGTCGAAACCTCGCAGCATGCCGCCTCAATTGACAAACTGATCAAGCCCGACATCCTCGACGCGGAGACCTTTCGCGAGCGCGTGTCCTTCGAGTCCTGCGACATGAACCGCATTCCTGACCACCTGACCGGGTTCGACTTTTGCTGGTCGGCGTGCTGTCTCGAGCATCTCGGCAGCCTGCAGCACGGCATGGACTTCGTTGTCAACAGCATCGAGAAGACCTTGAAGCCGGGCGGGGTGGCGGTGCATACGACAGAACTCAATCTCAGCTCGGATGACGATACGCTCGAGACCGAAGGGCTATCGCTCTACCGGCGCCGTGACCTTCAAGGCCTGATCGAAGAACTTCGGCGCCGCGGGCACGAGGTCGCGCCTCTCGTCCTCGATCCGGGCACCACAGCGATCGATTACTATGTCGATCTGCCCCCGTTCTCCCAGGACCCGCATATCAAGCTGCAACTCGATAGGTTTGTGACGACGTCCGTGGGTCTGCTGGCGAGAAAGCGGCTGTCGGAATGACGCGCGGCGCGTTGAAACACGCTCCGGCGGCTACGAGTAAGGACAGTTTCGTAGCAACGTTTTTTTGGAGGTGAATTGTGCGGTACGTGGCAAATATTAGTTGGCCCCGAAGCGGGCATGGTCTCCTCCAGCGGATGCTTCATGCGTATTTTGATGAAGGCTTCATCTACTGCGAGTTCTACACTCCTAAGAACTGCTGCCAGACCTTTCCCTGCACTCGGACTGGTATCAATATGTCGAAGAACCACGATTTTGGATTGACCTCCGAGCTCGACCCGTCCATTCCCCTCATACTACAATACCGAGACTTCTTGCCCGCGGTCGTTTCGGACTTCGAGCTTTATGTCCGAAACGGAGAAGAGGACAGCCGCGACGAATTTAGGCGGTTTGCGGAAAGGAGTGCGGTACGTTATTCGAGATTCATCAATAAATGGGCTCATCTGGATTCGCGTCGCGAAAAGCTTGTTCTCCGCTACGAAGATCTCGTTGCAGATCCAGAAGAATCATTGGCGCTCGCGGTGCGCCTTTTTCAGCAGAATGCTGGTGTGGATGACGAGAGGATCAAATCTGCGGTATTAAACGCCGACCATGAAACCGTGTCCGACGGGCACATTCGGCGTTCGCGAAGTGTTGGCGTGCGAAGCTCGAGGGACGTGCGGTGCTTTCGGTACTATGATGAGCAGGCATTTCAGCAAATGGCCAAGCTAGCGAACGCATAAGCGGTTTCAGTCGTGCGGACGGGGAATGACTTCTATTAGGAAATCGAGTTGGATTCGTGATTTTGGACCGGAGCAACTTGACCATTTCGTTGCTCTGGTCGATCGGAATGGGGGGCCTGCCTCACCGGAGTTCGCGGAAGTGGTATCGGATTTTCGATACCGACCGCGCACTCGGGTCGAACGTTCTCTAGATCCGCATTCCGATGACTATCTGAACCAGATGGTTGCGCTCTATAGAGAAATCTCGGGTCGCGAACTCGACCCGGAGAACGGCGAACTGACCGAGGTCGACGTGGTACGCCACGCCGCGGGAGCGAACCCATACGTCTCACGCGACATAGGGTTCATCGCTAGGCATGCCCGTGCCGTGATGACCGCGATGATGGCTGCCAACCCGCCGCCGGGGGCCCGGGTCCTAGATCTGGGCTGTGGCTGGGGGCTCAGCACCGAGATGATCGGGTTTGCAGGTGGACGCGTCACGGCGGTCGACATCAACCCGCAGTTCGTCGATTTGGTAGCAAGGCGCGCAAAGATGCAGGGCCGCAATGTCGACGTCATCTGCTCGAACTTCAATGCGCTCGACCTAGATGACACGTTTGACATAGCATTCTTTTACGAGTGCCTCCATCATGCCGTGAGGCCCTGGGAGACGCTTTCCAGCGTCGCTCGGTACGTGGCGCCGAACGGGCGCATCGTGCTCGCAGGGGAGCCCATCAATTCCGTCTGGTGGCGCACTTGGGGGCTCAGGCTCGACCCGCTGTCTATCTACTGCATTCGCAAGTTCGGCTGGTTCGAAAGCGGTTGGTCCGCCACGTTTCTCCGCCGCATGTTCGCCGATATCGGTTGGGAATTGACGCTCGTGCCGGGGATCGGGCTCGACAACGGGCCGATCGGGTTTGCGCAGAGGCGCGGGGCTGATGGCGTGCGGCCGCTGGAACTCCCATCGTCATCGCTCTCGACCGTGGCGAAGGTGCTGCCGGAAACGACGCGGGCAATGCTGTGGCACGCCCAGCGTATTTCGCGCGGCATCGAGCGCCGCGGCCGGCGGCTTGTGGCGCGGGCCGCATCGCGCCGGCGCGCCTCGTTCGCCATCGCCGCCACGCCGGCGGCGGTGCCGGGCCAGAGCCGGTTCCACCATTACAACGCCAGCATCGATGCGCTGGAGGTGATGCGGCGCCATGCCGACCCGGCGGTGCGACCATCGCCTGGTTTCGCCACGAACTTCCTGGGCGTGCGCATCCCGCCCGAGGTGTTCCCGCAGGTGCTGCAGCAGGCGGCTGGGCAGGTCGAGCCGATCCCGATCCCGGCGAACTGGCATGCGGACATTGCCGAATGGGCCGGGACTCTTCGCGCCGTCGACCTTGCCGGCAGGACGTTCCGCATGGTGGAACTCGGCTGCGGCTGGGGCTGCTGGATGGCAAACACCGGGGTGGCGGCACGGCGGAGCGGCCGGGACGTCGAGGTCGTCGGCATCGAGGGCGACCGGGGGCACGTCGCCTTCGCGACGCAGGTGATGCGGCTGAACGACCTCGAACAAAGCTCCCGCATCGTCCACGGCATCGCAGCGCCCGAGGCTGGGCGCGCCCTGTTCCCGGTCGCCGACGATCCCTCGAACACCTGGGGATCCGAGCCCATCATCGACCCCTCCGACGACGACGTGCGGCGTGCCACGGAGGGCGGTACCCACGTACTCCTCGACGCCGTTCCCCTGCGCGATCTCGCGGGCGGCGGCGCCCTCGATCTCCTGCACATCGACATACAGGGCGGCGAGGCCGATTTCGTCCGCGCCAACATGAACGACATCTCAGCGCATGTCCGCTACGTGGTCGTCGGCACCCACAGCCGCGAGATCGAGGGCGACCTCATCGCGCAGTTCCTGGCGGCCGGCTGGAGTCTCGAGATCGAGCGACCCTGCATCTTCGCGATCGCGCGCGGACGGCCCGACATCCGCGTCGACGGCGTCCAGGGGTGGCGGGCGCCCGGCTAGAGCCCGGTCCCGCGCCGCAGTCTCCAGCCGTAAGCCAAGGAGCGACGGCGTTTCGGCCCCCGCCGGTGCACGACGTTGGCGCCAGTTACCCCTTACAGCAAACCTTCCCGCGGTAGCGCGCAGCGGCCGGGCATTCTCGTGCTCTCCGGGGGGGTTCCGAAGCGGAGGAAGCCTTCCTCCTCCAAAGGTCCGAGCGAGACTTTCTAGGGACAGTCGGCTCAGGACGCCGTCACCGAGCCTTGGCGTTGCTCTCGGGACGGGTAAAGTAGCCGTAGGCGGCGAGATCGAGGGTCGCCCTGGCGGCGACCCGGGCGTTGCTCTCGCCGTAGGCTGCGAGGATCCGCGCGGAAAGCTCGGGTGTCAGCGCGATGCGGCGGGCGGGCCAGAAGCGCGACGGGATCCCGAACCTCCGACCGCCCAAAGCGAGCGTCGGCGGACGGAGCCGCCATGACGGAACGCCGCCCCGCGCCTCGCCCCGAACGTTGGCGCGAACTCCGGCTGCGGCGAGGAGCGGCGGGATGCCCGGCTCGGGCATGCCGAGCCAGTCGAGGAGGCGCCGAAGCGTCGGCTCGGGTTCGGCCACCAGCGCCTCGTGCGGGAGCAGGAGAACGCGCCCCGCCCCAGAAACAGATGCGAGCGCCGCGTGCAGCGCGCCGAAATCGAGAAGCATCCCGAACCCGTAGCGGTCGTGCGCGGGGTCGAGCGTACGCTCGACCATCGCCGTGAACCCCGCTTGCGAACCTCCGCCCTTGCGGTCCGATATCTGCGCGTAGTGCGAGGCGAGCCAATGATCCTGCCGGCGCAGGAACGCCACCATCCGGGGGGCGCCGAACCCCCGACGCGACGCCACGCGGGCAAAAGCCTCGAGATGCGCCGCGAGGGCCTCGGGCCGGCTCGCGCCGCGCCCGATCGCCTCGTCCGAGACGAGCAAGCCGCGGCATCCCGCATCCCCCGGGCCGACGAGGTCATCCATCAGCGCCTCGCCCCACGCCTCCCAGACCGCGGGCGAGCGGCGCAGCGCCGCCGGGAACAGACGATGTTCGCGCGCCGCATCCTTGGGGGTACGGAACATCGCCGTTCGCGGCACCGCACGGACCTCGAGATGGTCGAGCAGGGGGAAAACCCGTTCCTGCAGGAAGGTCGAGGCGGTCTTCGGCAGGCCCAGATGCAGATAGAGGGGTCGCGCCCGCCCCTCGGTCATTCGGCGGCGGCGACGAGGGTGCGAAAGGCGTCGTTGCCGCGCGCCAGCGTCTCGTAGTCGCCGGTGCCCGCGAGGCGGCCGTCCTTCAGCAGGAAAATGCGGTCGCACTGGGCGATCGTGCTCAGGCGGTGGGCGATCATCAGTACCGTCTTCTGCCCGTGCAAGGTGCGAATCGCCTCCATGACCGCGCGCTCGGTCACGGTATCGAGGGCACTCGTCGCCTCGTCGAAGACGACGATGTCGGGGTCGCGGTAGAGCGCGCGGGCGATGCCAATGCGTTGCCGCTGACCGCCCGAGAAGCGCACGCCCCGCTCGCCCACGAGCGTGTCGTAGGCCCGTTCGAGCGTCTCGACGAAGCCGTCGAGGTGGGCGAGCTTCGCCGCCCGCACCACCGCCTCGTGGTCGATCTCGCCCTCGGGGACACCGAAGGCGATGTTTGCGGCCACGGTGTCGTCGGCGAGGAAGATGGATTGCGGCACGTATCCGATCTCGGCCTGCCAGTCGTGCCGGTTCTCCCCGGTGATCTCGACGTCGTCGACGAGCAGGCGGCCCTCCTGCGGCAACAGGAGGCCGAGGATCACGTCGATCGCGGTGGTCTTGCCGGCCCCGGTCGGGCCGACGAAGCCCGCGCTCGTCCCTGCGGGGATCTCGAGGGTCAGCCCGTCGAGCGCCGGGCGGCCCGCCTCGGGATAGCCGTAGCGGACGCCTTCCAGACGAAGCGCGCGGCGCAACCTCACCGGACGCTCGTTCGGCCGACGGCGCCGCGCCTTCGTCATGCCCGTCGAGAGATCCGTGTGCAGCGCCTCAAGCGCCGGCTCGTTGAACCGGATCTGCGCCAGGTCGCGGAACAGGGTCTGTACCGTCGGCATCAGCTTCAGCCCCGCGAAGGCGAAGGCGCCGAGCACCGGCAGCACCGCGTCGAGCCCCCCGTCGTGGGTCCACAGCAGGTAGAGCACGAAGAGCAGCATGCCGCCGAAGGCCAGCGCCTCGAGCACGTAGCGCGGCATCTCGCCCAGGAGCGACACCGAGGCCTGGTGCCGGGCGAGCCGCCAGGACGGATCGAGGAAGCGCTTCACGTAGGCGTCCTCAAGGCCGAGGATCTTGACCTCCTTGATGCCGCCCATCGCTTCGGTCGTGATCTTGTAGCGCTCGCGTACCGCCGCCTTGCGATCGCGCCCGATCTCGAGAAGGTAGCCGCGAAGCCGCGCGTAGATCGCCCCGAAACAGAGCCCGAGGAGGAGCCCGACCGCGATCGCGCCGACCGGCTCGAGATAGAGCAGGAAGCCCACGAGAAAGACCAGAACGACGCCGTTTGCAAGCGCGCGCACCGCGGGCGCGATCGAGCCGGTGACGACCTGCTGGACCTCGGTCAGCACGGACTTACCGAGATCGGCCGAATGCTGCTGCAAAAACCATTCGAAGGGCCGCGCCAGGTACTGACGCAGCAACCTGATGCCGAGGGTCGTCGCGACACCCCGCGCGAAACGGGTCACGAGATAGAAGGTGAAGGCCCGGACCGCGATCGACGTCATCACCAGGACGAAGACGCAAAGCCCAAGGAACTGCAGGAAGCCCCAGGTCGTCTCGAACCCCAGCGTCTCGAAGAGCCAGGACAGCCCGTCGCGGGTCTCGATGATCTCGGGGTTCGCGATGACCCCGAGGAACGGGATCACCGAAGCGACCCCCGCGAGGTCCAGAAGGCCCATGACGAGCATGGCGCACCCCAGCAGGGCGAAGTGCCGCCGCTGCGTCCGGTCCAGCAGCGACAGTATGCGGGTATAGGTTTGTCGCATCCGTGGTTCCTATCGGTCCGTTACGCGCCCCCCGGCCGTCTCTCCGGACGGACTGTCGTCCCTGTCCCCTTGGTCAGCAGATTGCGGCTCGTGTCCAGCCCCGCGCCGCCGCGTTCGAGCCCCTGGGAGGCCCTTGCCCGGCAAGATCCGGTAACTTCGCGGCAGACTGAATGGCCCGGGAAGCACGTATCACGTCCGGTCACACGCGCCCGGGCCCGGGTCCCTGATCGACCGATCGCATGGCGATCGACACGAGCAGTCATTGGAGAGTTGGCCAACTATCGAGGAGCGACGACGTTCTCTGTAGCGAACGAGGGGCTAAGATCGACCATCAAATTCTTCGCTGGCAGCAGGACCCGAGGTGCGCAAGGGGCCCGCTTTTCCTGGCGGCCGTTCAGCCGGGCCGAAGGAGGCGGAATTCATGTCGGGGAGTTTCTCGCGCGCTCCTTCCCCGCCCCGGCCATGGGAGGGGGCTATGGGCTGTGAGCGGTTTCCGATACCTGCGCGCCCGGCCCTGATGAGTGGACCGCTGCCACGTTGGCCGTCGAGGCCCGGCCGCCGAAGGTCGATCTTCAGCACGCTTTTAGAATATCGCGATCAACAACTTGATCGTACAAGACTGGCAGGGTTACGCGCGTATGCGCGGGATCGCAGCGCCCGCAACGGGGCACTGCGCGGTAGACGAGGAGACCCCGTTGAAGAGCTTTATCGTCGTCG